>JARLJM010000035.1 GCA_031291185.1 Parasulfuritortus sp.
GATGGCGGAGACGGAGAGATTCGAACTCTCGGTCCAGTTTTTCACCGGACTCTCCCTTAGCAGGGGAGTGCCTTAAGCCTCTCGGCCACGTCTCCAACTCTAGTTCCCGGCGAACCGGGTCAAGAGGCGGGCAAGGATACCTGCGCGTCAGCTAAAAATCAACGCAAAGTCAGGAAGCGGCGGGTTCTTTATCCAGGTCAAAGACCTGGTGAAGGGCACGCACGGCCAATTCCATGTACTTATCGTCGACCACCACGGAAATCTTGATCTCCGAAGTGGAGATCATCTGGATGTTGATGTTCTCATTCGCCAGGGCCTTGAACATCTTGCTGGCAACGCCGGCGTGGGTACGCATGCCGACACCGACGATGGAGACCTTGGCGATCTTGTCGTCACCCTTGATGGCACGAGCGCCAATTTCGGTCTTCACCGTATCGAGCACCTCCAGGGCTTTCTTCATCTCGCCGCGATGCACGGTGAAAGAGAAATCGGTAGTGCCGTCATGGCCAACGTTCTGCACGATCATGTCGACGTCGATGTTGGCGTCGGCGATGGGGGCCAGGATCAGCCCGGCGACGCCAGGCTTGTCGGGCACGCCGAGGATGGTGAGCTTGGCTTCGTCGCGGTTGAAGGCGATGCCGGAGATGACGGGTTGTTCCATGGAGTCTTCCTCGAAAGTGATCAGGGTGCCTTCGCCTTCGTCTTCAAAGCTGGATAGCACCCGCAGTTTGACCTTGTATTTGCCGGCAAATTCGACCGAGCGGATTTGCAGCACCTTGGAGCCGAGGCTGGCGAGTTCCAGCATTTCCTCGAAGGTGATGGTGTCGAGCTTGCGGGCCTCGGGCACGATGCGCGGGTCGGTGGTGTAAACACCATCCACATCGGTGTAAATCTGGCATTCGTCGGCATTGAGTGCTGCGGCCATGGCCACGCCAGTGGTATCGGAACCGCCCCGGCCGAGGGTGGTGATGTTGTTGTCGGCGTCGACACCCTGAAAGCCCGCGACCACGACTACATGACCGGAATCAAGATCGGCACGCATGGCCTTGTCGTTGATGTCCTCGATACGGGCCTTGGTGTGGGCACTGTCGGTGCGTAACGGAATCTGCCAGCCGGTGTAACTCTTCGCTTTCAGGCCCAAGTCCTTCAGTGCCATGGCCAGGAGGGCAATGGTGACCTGCTCGCCAGTGGACACCAGCACGTCCAGTTCACGCGGGTCGGGTTCCTTGTTGATTTCCTTGGCCAGTGCGATCAGCCGGTTGGTCTCGCCGGACATGGCGGAGAGAACCACTACCACCTGATGTCCCAGCATCTTGAATTTGGCGACGCGTTCCGCCACGTTGCGGATACGTTCGATCGACCCGACCGAGGTGCCGCCGTATTTCTGCACGATGAGTGCCATGGTTTCCTGTTTAATCGCTTGAAAAGCCCAGCATTTTACAGAAGTTGCCGCCATAGTGGAGGTTGAAACTTTATTGCTTCCAACGTAGTCTTACCCTCGTTATCAACCCGATTCAGAAATCAGGGCTATGCAACCTCAATTCGATACGACCACATACAACGCTCCGGTTGCCATCGGTGCCGGACAAAACAAGGTCTTGCGCAATACCTACATGCTGCTGGGTATTTCCATGATACCGACCGTTATTGGTGCCCTGGTCGGCATGAGCATGAATTTCGCCTTCATGGCGCAACATCCGATCATGTACAGCCTGGTCATGTTCGGCGTGATGATGGGCCTGTTCTTCGGCATCCAGGCCAATCGCAACAGCAGCCTGGGCGTGGTACTGCTGCTGGTTCTCACCGGCTTCATGGGCCTGATGCTGGGTCCGATCCTGCAAGTAGCACTGCATCTGCGGAACGGCGGTCAGATTGTCGGCCTGGCAGCAGGCGGCACGGGTGCGATTTTCCTGGCCTTGGCAGCCATCGCCAGCACCGGAAAGCGGGATTTCAGCTTCCTGGGCAAGTTCCTGATGGTCGGCATCATCCTGCTGATCCTGGCCATGTTTGCCAACATGTTCTTCCAGATTCCGGCCCTGACCCTGACCCTTTCTGCTGCGGCGGTGCTGCTCTTCTCCGGCTTTATCCTGTTCGACGTGAACCGGATCGTGAATGGCGGCGAGACCAACTACGTCATGGCAACGCTGTCCATCTATCTCGACATCTACAACCTGTTCGTCAACCTGTTGCAGTTGCTGATGATGCTGATGGGTGACCGGGACTGATTTCCAGCAGACCCCTGAAAAGGCGGCCAAGGCCGCCTTTTTCATGTCTGGAGAGCGACGCGGACATGGTATTGTTCAGAAACTCAATCCGAACCGGGATAAGCATGAGCATGTTGGTCAAGGCCATCTCCAGTGCCTGCCGCTAAAACAAGCCACGTTCTGACTCGACAGCCCATGAATCCGTCGAACCTCATCATCCGTTTTGCCTACTGGCTGGATACTTCGCCACACTATGCGGCGCTCAAGAAATCTTCCTACAACTGGCTAATCAATCCCCGTTCGCGCCGCCGGGCCTGGTTCGATGCCGGCATGATCGTGATGATCCTGCTCAGCGTTTTTCTTCTGATCTACCAGGCGCATCATGAGCTTAATGCTTATGCGGACATGTTCGAGAGGGTGGTATTTCTTGCCCTGATCGTCGAGTACCTGTTGCGCATGTGGCTGGCCAGTGCCAGTCGCAAAATTCTGATCGAGCATTTCGAGCATTCGCAGCTGGTGGGCATGCATTTTCAGCTCGCCCCGGCCTTGTGGGCAGTGATCAAAAGCAAGCTGGCTTATATGGTCAAACCGGTTGCCATCCTCGACCTGCTCGCGATCATGCCCAGCTACCGGCCGCTTGGTTTTCTGCGACTTTTTCTGCTATTTCGACTGCTCAAGCTGTTTCGCTATGCCCGTAGCCTGAGCGCTTTCGGCAAGGTGGTGGTGGAAAAACGCTTCGAGCTGTTTACGCTATCCATCTTTGTCGGTGCGGTGGTGCTGATCTCCAGTACGGCGGTCTATCTGTTCGAGGCGGGAGTTCCCGGCGCCAGAATAGTCACCCCGCTCGATGCCGTTTACTGGGCCGTGATTACTGTCACGACCGTCGGGTATGGCGACGTCACGCCGGTAACTACTGAAGGGCGAGTCGTGGCCATGGTACTGGTGTTCGCCGGTATCGGCGTGGTGTCCTTCGCCACCTCGATCGTGGTGATGGCCTTCCATGAAAAAATGCGTGAACTCCACGATAACCGGGTTTTTGCCGAGGTGGAGCGACTGAACGACGTTACCATCGTGTGCGGCTTCGGACGTATCGGGCAGGTCGTCGCACAGCATCTGGCTGACGCGCAGGAATCCTTCGTAATCATCGACCGGGACGAGGCGGCCATTCAGCGGGCGCGGCGCCTGGATTACCTGGCGGTGACCGGTGATGCAGCCGATAGCGAAATGCTCGATAACTTGCGCCTTGGTCGGCAGGCCACGCGAATACTTTGTCTGGCCCACGATGATGTAAACAACGTCTATATCACGCTCACGGCCAGGCAGTTTTCAAGAGACGTCTTGATCATCTCCCGAGCCAACAAGCAGGAAACGGTACGCAAGCTGATACATGCCGGCGCCAACCACGTAGTCAGGCCCTACGAGGTCGTGGCGCGCATGGCGGCGGAATTCATCGGTCAGCCGGTGGCCTTCGACGCCGTACATGAAGTGGTCACCGGGAGCAAGGGTATCCATCTTGAGCCGGTGCCGATTCTTCCAGGCTGCTCCTTGCAGGGAAGCCAGGTCGGCGACATGGATTTTGCGGCGCGCAATCTGCTGCTGTTCGGCGTCATCCGGCCCTCGTCGGCAGCGTCACCACTTGATCCCGAGCACTTCAAGATGGAAGGCAAACATTTCGTCTTCAATCCGCGCGCAGACTTTCAACTGCAGGCCAACGACCTGCTGGTCTTGATCGGCTACGACGTCAGCCTCGATTTCTTCCGCAAGCAGCGGAATCAGGCCGGGTTGTTTTTCAGGAAGAAGACAGCATGATGCACGGCAAACTCGCCCTGTTTGGATGCAATACCCTTGCCCTGGAAGTCGCGCTCCGGCTGGAGGAATCCGGCCAGAGCTTCGTGATGATCGACAAGGACGATGCCGCTGTCGCGAAAGCGCGAGAGGAAGGTTTCCGGGCCGAGAAACTGGACTACACCGATGACCATACGCTGCGCGAACTGGGCCTGGGCATCGATCTCGAAGGTATCTTCTGCCTGCTGCCGGAGGACTCCGAGAATGTCTTTCTGGTGATCACAGCACGGGCCATCGACCCGGCCCTGCGCATCGTTGCAATCTGCCGGGAACCCACTGCAGCATCCAAACTCATGGCGGCCGGGGCGGACAAAGTCGTCGACCCCTACGCGATCAGCGGTGCTCGGGTCCACGATCTGATCGCACGGCCCGATGTAGTG
The DNA here is from genome assembly GCA_031291185.1 of Parasulfuritortus sp. Classification (GTDB taxonomy): domain Bacteria; phylum Pseudomonadota; class Gammaproteobacteria; order Burkholderiales; family Thiobacillaceae; genus Parasulfuritortus. The sequence goes on from JARLJM010000035.1 coordinate 4,430, forward strand.
GAACTGCTGGAAGAAACCGTCTTCGGCACGCAGGACCTCAATATCGCGGAAATCACCATCCCGGCCGGATCATGGGTACATGGTGTGCGCCTGACCGAGTTCAAACAGCGCATGAAGCAGAACGTCCTGCTACTGGGCGTGGTCGACACCGAACACGGCAGCGACCTGATCTTCAGCACCCGCAACATCGACCACAACCTCGATGTCGACGATGTGCTGGTGATCATCGGCTCGCGCGATCAGATCAAGGCCTTTCGGGAAATGATCCAGGGTGACCGGGTACCCGGTTAGCATCAAAAACCGAGTACGTCCTTGTGTTCGTAATTCGGGCAATCCGACGTGGTTCCCCATCTATTCGAACAGATGCTGAAGCGGACGCGTTCCTTGCAAAGTGTATAGGCGAGCCCGCCCTTGCTGGCACATTCCCGCGCCACGGCCTGGTCGACGCCGGCGTAAGCCTGGTGCTGAGAGGAAGCACTACCAGCCGGGGGGACAGCCTGCTTCTGTGGGCTCGACTCCTGCACTACCTGAGGCAACTCCTTGCTGGACTTGGGTTGGCTTGTGCTGACAGGGGGATTCCGCCCCGCAGGCCTTTTCACGGGTTTCTCGCTCTGGGTGGTTGCAGGCCCGCTGAGGCTGGAGTCTTTTTGTGGCGACATGAGAACCGGTTCTTCCGCGGCCACAGGGATATTCACGGGCGCCGGCACTACGGGTGTAACCGGCTCCGGTGCTACCTTGGCGACCGGCTGGACCGGCGCCTGCCGCCACCAGAAATAGATACCGATACCACTTGCCAGCGACAAGGCCAAGATAGTGGCGATCCAGATGACATAGTTATTCGGCCCGTGGCTTTCGGCTGCCCGGGAAGCCGTACCTGCATCCACTGCCGCAACCCCGGATGGCACTGTGGGCGTTGAGACGATCAACGGAGTCAGATCCAGGTTATCCAGCCTGCTTCCGCAGGATTTGCAAAACGTGGCACCGACCGGGTTATGTAGCCAGCAGGATGGGCAGGTCACATAGTGCGCCTCTTCGACCACAGGAATGTGCGAGGGTGTACCGAGCGATTGGCCACAGCTGCGGCAGGACAGGCTGTCCTGAGAGTTCTCCGTCCCGCACTTTGGACAAGCGATCGATGTAGAAGGCATGGCTTCTCCCCGTGTTTCCGTTTCCTGCGTATCCAAATTTGTCAGGTTCGCTCGAACAACGCAATGCTCTCCACGTGCGCCGTATGCGGGAACATGTTGGCGACACCGGCGGTCTTGAGTGCATAGCCCTTGGTGTGCACAAGTACGCCCGCATCGCGGGCCAATGTCGCCGGGCTGCAGGATACATAGACGATCCGGCTTGGACCGCTGCCGTCTTCGGGTAACGATTTCACCAGTTCAATCGCGCCATCCCGGGGCGGGTCGATCAGCCATTTGTCGAAGTGGCCCAATGCCGCGAGTATCTCCGGCGCCATTTCGAACAGGTTCATGACCTGGTAACGGGTCAGGTGATCGAGCCCGTTCAGCCGGGCATTTTCCAGTGCGCGGCTGACCAGGCCCGAACTGCCCTCGATACCAAGCACCTCGGCGCCGCGCCGGGCGATCGGCAAGGTGAAGTTGCCCAGGCCACAGAAGAAATCCGCCACCTTGTCGCCCGGTCGTGGCTCCAGCATGCGGATGGCCCGGCGCACCAGCATGCGGTTGACGCCATGATTCACCTGTGTGAACTCGGTCGGCTTGAACGGCATGTTCACGCTGAACTCCGGTAGACTGTAGCTCAGAGTAGGGCCATCGAGAGGATGGAACGGCTGGGCGGTATCGGGCCCCTTGGGCTGCAGCCATATCTGCACCCGATGGCGGTCGGCGAAGGCGCGAACCTGGTCTTCATCTTCCGGTGTCAGCGATTCCAGAATACGGAACACCAGCACGGCAACGCCATCACCTACGGCGACCTCGATCTGAGGCAGGCGGTCGCGGATGGTCAGCCCGGCAACCAGTTCCCGCATCGCCGGCAACAGACTGGCAATTTGCGGCGACAGCACTTCGCAACCCAGCATGTCCGCGACATAACTACTCTTGCGTTCGTGGAAGCCGACCAGCACCCCACCCTTCTTGGGCACATTGCGCACCGACAGCCTGGCCTTGGTGCGATAGCCCCAGGTCGGTCCATGGATCGGGGCAAGCATGGTTTCCGGTCTGAGCTTGCCGATGTGCTCGAAACAGTCTTCCAGCACGCGCTGCTTGGCAGCGACCTGGGCCGCTTCATCGAGGTGCTGATGGGTACAGCCGCCGCAGATGCCGAACCACTGACAACCCGGCGTCACCCGGTACGGGCTGGGCTTGGTGATCGAACAAACTTGAGCCTGTTCGTAATTGTCCTTCTTGCGATAGGGCGAGGCCTCAACAATCTCGCCAGTCAGCGCGCCATCGACGAAGACGGCCTTGCCGTCATGATGGGCAACACCCCGGCCTTCATGGTCAAGAGACTCAATGAACAACTGGTAATTCATGCTACCCACGCTCCAAGAAACTGATGCCAATGCGGCGCATCGATGCCGGCCAATGTATCCCGCACCAGCACAATTTCCCGCTCGTATTGTTCGCGGGTCAGCGCCCCGCGCATGAGCTGGAAGCGCAGGAAAACCAGGTATGTGTTCACCACGTCGGTCTCGCAATAGTCGCGGATGTCGGCAATCTGGCCGTCCTGATAGGCATCCCACACCTTGCTGCCATCCATGCCCAGCTTGCCGGGAAAGCCATAGAGCTTGGCCAGGCTATCCAGCGCGACCGCGCCGCGCGGCTGGTATAGCGCCAGCAAGTCCATCAGGTCCAGATGGCGGTTGTGGTAGCGGCTGATGTAGTTATTCCACTTGAA
>JARLJM010000196.1 GCA_031291185.1 Parasulfuritortus sp.
CCCCAAGATTGAAGAATTCCCGGCTCCCCCGCATGTCGCGCATGCGCTCCAGCAACAGCAGGAAGTCGTCTTCGCGCTCGACAAAATTAAGCCGCTCGCAATTGACTATCAGCAGGGGGGCTGCATCGTAATGATAGAAGAATTCGCTGTAGGCATGGGCGACTTCGGCCAGGTACTGTTCACCCATGCCGCGTTCATAGCTGCGGTTGCGTTTCCTTACCCGCTCTAGCAGGACCTCTGGCCCGGCCTGTAAATAGATGACCAAGTCAGGGGTCGCAGATTGTGGTTTAAGGCCGTCGTATAGTTGTTGGTAAAGCCGGTATTCCGGTTCAGCCAGATTGATTCGGGCAAATAGCGGGTCCTTGTCCAGAATGAAATCAGCAACTGTGATTGGCGAGAAGAGCTGTCCCTGCTCCAGGTTCCTGACCTGCTCCGCACGGGACAGCAGGAAAAAAAGCTGGGCAGCAAGGGCATGGCGATGCCGGTCTTCATAAAACTGGGGCAGGAACGGATTGTCATCGGCATTCTCTAGCAGCAGTTGGGCATCGAGATGAGTCGAGAGCTTGCGTGCAAGGCTGGTCTTGCCGGCCCCGATGGGGCCCTCGATGGCGATGTAGCGATATCTGGACGGCAGCATCAGTTCAGGGGGAGGCACTGGGTATCCTGTGTGTCTGGCAGGTGGAGTCTGGACAGTGCGTCGGCGATGGGACCCTGGCCAGGAATGTCGATGTCGGGCGCGATTTCCGAGAGTGGCCGTAGCACGAACAATCGTTCATGCATGCGAGGGTGGGGCAGGTGCAGGCCGGGCTCGTCGAGACTCAGCCCGTTGTAGAGCAGGATATCCAGGTCCAGTGTGCGTGGTGAGTTGCGGAAGGATCTGACCCGGCCATGGCGTTGCTCTATTTCCAGTAGTTGTTCCAGTAGATCGCGCGGCGTCAGTCGGGTGGCGATGCAGGCGACAGCGTTGATGAAATCGGGTTGGTCGGCGTAGCCCACAGGCCGGCTACGATAGAGTCGCGATCGATTGTTCAGTCGGGTTTCAGGGAGCGCAGAAAGTTCCTGGATGGCGTGCTCGACCTGTTGGTTGGGCTCTTCCAGATTGGACCCAAGCGCAATGTACGCGAGAACGGTTTCAGGCATTCTCGGAAGGTGTGGACGCTTCACCCGGCTTTCGTCTGGGGCGTTTGCGCCGGCGTTTGGTGGCGCTGACCGTGGCTGGAAGCAGCATGGCGGTACGTTCGTCCTCACTGGCATCCTGGAAACGGTCCCACCAGTCGGACAACTCGGCCGGGGCATCTTCGCCACGCGTACGCAGGGTGAGGAAATCGTAGCCGGCGCGGAAGCGGGGGTGATCCAGAAGGCGGTAAGGGCGGCTGCCGCCACGCTGTTCAAAGCGCGGTTGCAGCGACCATATCTCCTTGATCGTGCCGTCCAGTCGACGCGGGAAGGCCAGCATTTCACGTTGCCGTTCCAGCGTATCGTCCATGGCTTCATACATGGCTTGTTGTTCGGACAGGCCGCTGTCGCGGTACTTCTGCCATTGGGTCTGCAGGTCGAACCAGAGCAGACACGCCAGCATGAAGGCAGGCGATGCCGACTGACCGTGGCGTATGCGTTCGTCCGTGTCGTGCAGCGAGGCATGGAGGAAATGCTTGCGGCCAGGATCGTCCAATACGGCATCCAGCATCGGCAGGATGCCATGGTGCAGACCTTCGGCCCGCAACTGGTGCAGGCCCCGTTCGGCGTGGCCGGACAGCAACAATTTCATCATTTCGTCGAACAGGCGCGCGGCCGGTATCCGTTCCAGCATGGGCGCGAGGCTGGAGATCGGTGCACGCGTGTCCGGTGCAATGTGGAAATCGAGCTTGGCGGCGAACCGGGTCACCCTCAGCATGCGGACCGGGTCTTCCCGATAGCGTGTGGTCGGGTCGCCGATCATGCGGAGGACTTTCTTGCGGGCATCGGCAACACCGTCGTGATAGTCCCAGACCTCTTCCTTCTCCGGATCGTAGTACAGGGCATTGACCGTGAAGTCGCGCCGCGCGGCATCTTCGTGCTGCGAACCGAAGACGTTGTCCCGCAGGAGCATTCCATCTTCAGCCGTGACCCTGGAGCTCTCCTCGTCATTTTGCGGGGTATGGGCACGGAAGGTGGTGACCTCGATTGTGTCCGGGCCGCAGTAGACGTGAACGATCTGGAATCTGCGACCAATGAGGCGGGAGCGACGGAATAAACGACGAACATCTTCCGGCGAGGCGTCCGTGGCAATATCGAAATCCTTGGGTTCCCGGCCAAGCAGGAGATCGCGCACCGCGCCGCCGACCACGAAGGCGGCATAGCCACCCTCTTTCAGGGTGCGGGTCACCTTCAGGGCACACGGATGAATGCTGTCCCGACGGATGCCGTGTTGAGTTACGGGAAAGATGCGGGGCTCAGAGCTGCTTGATGGTTTGCCGAGAACTTTGCCCAGCCAGCGGCGTATCATGCGTTAAGAGGTCGTATTGATCAGTGTCGTGTCCGCCTGGGCGGGTGCCGGATCCCGAATTCGGGTCTGACGGCATTATACACAGCGGACCGCGATCTGGCGGCACCATTGCCTTGCCTGAGCCGGCACAGTGAAGCACAATTCAACCCATTAAAAATCCCTACATGTAAGAGGTTATGCGTGATCGCCCTCATTGAAGCCGCAGGCTGGCCCATCTGGCCACTGATTATTGCTTCCATCCTTTCCCTGGCCATTATCTTCGAGCGCGCCTACACCCTGCGCCGCAATCAGATAGCGCCTCCGTCGCTGCTGGAACAGACCCTTGCTGTCCTGCGCAAGGAAGGTGCGACGACCAACATGTTGCGCGGACTGGCCGAGGGGTCACCGCTGGGCCGCATCCTGTCCGCCGGCATACGCAATTCGAACAGCAGCCGCGAGATCATGAAGGAGTCACTGGAGGAAGCAGGTCGTGCAGTGGCCCATGATCTGGAGCGCTACCTGCCCACGCTGGGCACCATTGCCTCCATCGCCCCGTTGCTGGGCTTGCTCGGCACGGTGATCGGCATGGTCGAAATCTTCGGTTCGCAGACGCCCACCGGCGGCAATCCGGCTGTGCTGGCGCATGGTATTTCCGTGGCCTTGTACAACACGGCATTCGGTTTGATGGTGGCTATTCCGAGCATGATTTTTTACCGTTTCTTTCGCGGCAAGGTCGATGGTCTGCTGGTGGAAATGGAGCAGCAGGCGCTGACCCTGGTTGAACTGCTGCATGGGGAACGCAAGTGAATTTCAAGCGCGGAGTCGGCAGGGACGAGCCGGAAATCAACCTGATTCCGTTGATCGACGTCCTTCTGGTGATTCTGATATTCCTGATGGTGACGACCACCTACGCCCGGTTTTCGGAGTTGCAGATCAACCTGCCTGAGGCCAAGGGGGATACGGCCAAGGATACGCCAGACCAGATTTCGGTCGATGTCGACGCCAGTGGCAATTACAGGATCAACAGTGCTGCGACCAGCGGTCATGATGTGGACTCCCTCACTGCGGCCATGACAACGGCGGGTGCTGGCAAGAAGGATCCGGTCGTAGTCATCAATGCCGATGCTCAGACTACCCATCAATCCGTCGTTCGCGTGATGGATGCCGCCAGGCGCGCCGGCTATACAAGGGTAACCTTCGTCACCCAGACCGACGCTTCCAATACGCCTTGAACCTCGAATCGTCACTGGTTCGCTGCTGGTATGGTCCTCGCGGCTGGTGTCTGTTTCTGTTGCCTTTCTCCCTTGTTTTCGCAGCGACCTCGTGGTTGCGCAGACGTTTCTATGTCTGGGGGTGGCTGGGGCGTACCCGCATGCCTGTGCCGGTGATCGTGGTCGGCAATTTGACCGCGGGTGGCACGGGCAAGACCCCATTGGCAATCTGGCTGGTGGAAATGCTACGTGCCCAGGGTTATCGCCCCGGCATCGTTAGCCGGGGTTACGGCGTCCGGACAGCCCGGGTCCGTGCTGTCGAGCCCAGTGGCGATCCTTCTCTTGTGGGCGATGAACCGGTGCTGCTTGCCAGACGGACCCGCTGTCCGGTCTGGGTCGGGCGCAATCGGGTCGAGGCAGCAACGAGTTTGCTGGCCCAGCATCCCGATGTGGATGTGATCGTGGCCGATGACGGTTTGCAGCATTACGCGCTGGATCGCGATGTGGAGATCATCGTCGTGGATGGCCAGCGCCGCTTCGGCAACGGCTGGTGCATTCCTGCCGGTCCGTTGAGGGAGGGCCTGGATCGTTTGAGACAGGTTGATGCAGTGGTTGTCAACGGGAACGGCAGCCTGGTCGAGGCTGCTGGCCCGGTTTACAACATGACTCTGGCAGGTGTGCAATTCACCCGTCTCAACCATCCCGGTCGCGTCGTTCTTGCAGATTATTTTTCTGATCGGCAGGTGCATGCTCTGGCTGGTATCGGCAACCCCGAGCGTTTTTTCGCCAATCTGGCCGATATGGGCCTGAATGTCATACGTCATGCGTTTCCGGATCACCATATCTTCCGACAGGAAGACTTGCCCGGGGGTACACTGGTCATGACGGAGAAGGATGCCGTCAAATGCGTTGCCTACACGCATCCGGATGCTTGGGTTTTCACGGTTGACGCCCAGGTGTCGGGTGGACTGGAACGCTTAATATTGAACAAGCTGGAATCGAGAAATGGATCACAAACTGCTTGAGATACTTGTCTGCCCCCTGTGCAAGAGCCCGCTTGAGTACAAGAAGGAAAATCAGGAACTCGTCTGCAAGGCTGATGGGCTGGCCTTTCCGATTCGGGATGGCATTCCTGTCATGCTGGAAGAAGAGGCCAGAACATTGACCGAAGAGGAAAGGTCGGCCTGATGGCCACCAGATTTCCGCTCCAGTCGTTGCTCGATCAGGCCAGACACCGCATGGATGCGGGTGAGCGTCTATTGCTCATGATCCGCCGCAAGGAAGAGGCCGCTAAATTCAAACTGGAAGAGCTGCAGCGCTACCAGCGTGAATATCAATCCCGTCTCGCAGGCAACAGTCAAGGCGGGATGGATATCCAGATGCTGCGCGAGTTCCATGCCTTTCTGGGCAAGCTTGAGCAGGCACTTCAGCATCAGACCAAGGAAGTCGAGCAGCAACATGCCCGCTGGCTCATTGCGCACCAGAACTGGCTTGAACTCCGCCAGAAGGTGAAATCCTATGAGGTGCTGGAAAAACGCCATCTCCAGACAGAAATACAGCGTCAGGAGCGCAAGGACCAGCGTCAAAGCGATGAGTTCTCGGGACGCAAGGCGGCCGAAAAAATCCAGGCCGAGCGACACTGAATTTACGTGGCATGGGTCTTGCACGGTATCAGGGCGAAACCCCGAGACCACAGACCATGATACAGATTGCTGCAGCCATCAAACCGGGAGCCGATATTGCCAGTTCGGCCGATGTTTCATCGGGTGGCGATGCTGCTTCCTCCTTTCTCGCTCTTTTCGCGCGTACCCTGTCTGCCCAGGATGGGGCATCCGCTCAGGCTGCGACTCTTCCGGTTGCAGCCTTGCTTGACGCAAGCGGCCAGGCAGGGTCGGGTGGCACGGCGAAAAATACAGCGGACAGCGCAGGCAGTACGGGCAGCCGCAACCACGATCCAGCGCTGGACCTGAATAATCTCTCCCTGATGCAATCACTGGTCATGCCGGCAATCACTGCGGTGCAGGACAAGACGATAACGCTTCCTGGGAATGCCGTTTCCGACAAAACAGCCGGAATCGCTGCACAGGGGCAAGATGCCGGAAAAGGGAAAAGTTTGCCGAATCTGATGGCAACTCTTGCCGGTCAGCGAGATGGAAGCCAACTCCAGGTTCAGTCTGATCCATCGAGTCAGGCCAACCTGGGAGGGGCGAATCAAAACAAGCCGGATGCGAACTTTCTTGCAGTCTTGACTGCGAAAGCAGGCGAGGCCTCCATCGCGCTCGGACAAACACAGACAAAGCCGGCAAACCAGTCGACCACGGATTCCCAGGCTGTATCCGCGATCCCTATGGCCGGCCAAGTATCGCTGCCGGCGCCGTTGCCCCAGGCAACGGTTGTTCAGGAAAAGCCGGTAATCGCCATGCAGAGCGGTTTTGGTTCGCCGGGTTGGTCGCAGGAGTTGGGCGACAAAGTGGTCTGGATGAGCAATAGCCAGGGTCATACCTCTCAACTGGTGCTTAATCCGCCTAGTCTGGGCGCGGTGGAAGTGAGGTTGCAATTGAATGGTGCCGATGCTGGCGCCCAGTTCTATTCGGCCAACGCCGATGTCAGGAATGCGATCGAAGCCGCCATGCCGAAATTGCGTGAAATGCTGGCAGGTGCCGGAATTTCACTCGGTGAGACCACGGTCAGCAATCAGTCCTTCAGCCAGCAAGGGGGGTATCAGCAGCCACAGCAGAAATCATCGGACAGTAGCCTGTTGGCGTCAGTTGCGGGTGTCGGAGCGACTTTTTCCTCGTCGTCGATCAAGGGCGGAGGGACTTCGTTGCTGGATTACTATGCCTGAAGGGCGAATGATTCGGGTTATTGGGCTTGAGTAGTGAGTTGAATGGCCGCCGGCTTTCATAACAAAAAACATAAACTTCTTAATAAAACACCATGTTTCTGTGCTATTTTTAGCCGAATGAACTGGTTTTGAGTGGAGTGTTGCAAGCCATGGCGAAGGAAAAGGAAGTGGCCGCGGAAGAGGCTGAAGATCAGCCCAAGGGCAAGGGTAAGAAAAAGCTGATCATCATTGTGGCGGCTGTGCTGGTGCTTGTGCTGGTTGGTGGCGGCGCAGCCTTTCTGCTGCTCTCCAAGCCGGCTGACAAGCATGCCAAGCAGGCAGAGGCTGCGGCTGAGGAAGACAAAAACCCGCCCGTTTATGAGAGCCTGGACTCCTTTACTGTCAATCTGGCCGGTGGCGAATCCTATTTGGCGGTAGAGATCAAGTTGCTCGTGGCCAGCACCGATTTTGATGAAAAATTGAAGGAACGCATGCCGGAAGTCCGGAACGATATCCTCAATCTGCTTTCCAGCAAGCAGCCGGATGAGTTGTCGACACCCGAAGGCAAGGCCAAGCTGGCTGCCGACATCCAGACCGATATCAATGGCCTGTTGAAGGTCAAGCCGGAAAAAGGCGTGAAGAAAGTTTTGTTTGGCTCCTTCCTGATCCAATAGGAGAAACGTGGCTGACGATATCCTCTCCCAAGAAGAAGTCGATGCGCTGCTCCGCGGGGTAACGGGGGAACCCGAGGAATCCGCCAGTGAAGATGGAGCGGCGGGGGTTCGTACCTACGATATCGGTCGACAGGAGCGGATCGTCCGGGGGCGGATGCCCACTCTGGAGATCATCAACGAGCGGTTTGCCCGAAATTTCCGCATTGGTTTGTTCAATCTGATCCGGCGCACGGCCGAGATATCCGTCGGTCCGGTTTCCGTCATCAAGTACAGCGAGTTCGTCCGCAACCTGATCGTCCCCACGAACCTGAACCTGGTCCACATGCACCCGCTGCGTGGAACGGCACTGTTTGTGTTCGACCCCAATCTGGTATTTCTTGTCGTTGATAACCTTTTCGGTGGTGATGGCCGTTATCACATGCGGGTGGAAGGCCGTGATTTCACGCTGGCCGAGCAACGTATCATCCGCAAAATGCTGGACGTGGTATTCGAGGAGTATGGCAAGGCCTGGGAGCCCCTGTTCCCGGTTACGCTGGAGTACGTCCGTTCAGAGATGAACACCCAGTTTGCCAATATTGCGACCCCGACCGAAGTGGTCGTGGTCACCACCTTCAATATCGAGCTGGGCACTTCGGGCGGCGATTTCCACATCTGCATGCCCTACAGTATGATTGAGCCCATGCGCGATCAGCTCACCAGCACCATGCAGGCTGACCGTGCCGAGGCGGATGAGCGGTGGGTTACCGAGATGTCCCTGCAAGTGCAGGATGCAGAGGTGGAACTCGTGGCTCATCTGGGACAGGCGGCCATCACTTTGCGTCAGATCATGGGATTGAAGGCGGGGGACGTGATCTCGCTGGATCTGCCCGATGCCGTGGTGGCAGAAGTCGATGGCGTGCCACTGTTCGAATGCCATTATGGCCAGAAAAACGGGCAACTCGCTTTGAAGGTCGAGCGGGTGCTACAAGGGCGTGAGCGAGCGGCGATCGCCGGGGTCAAGCGATGAGCGAAGAAGCGGGAAAAGACGTAACAGCCGACGACTGGGCCGCAGCAATGGCGGAGCAGGAACCCGCGCCTGCCGCAGGGGGCGCCGAGGATGACTGGGCCGCGGCAATGGCCGAACAGGCGGTAGCCGATTCTGCCGCACCCGTGGTGGCCGAGCCGCAGAAGGCCAATATCTTCCAGAACCTAGCTCCTTCGGACGGGAACCCGGCTGCAGCCAACAATCTCGACCTGATTCTGGATATCCCGGTTCAGCTTACCGTCGAATTGGGTCGGACCAAGATCGCCATTCGCAATCTGCTTCAACTTGCCCAGGGTTCCGTGGTCGAACTGGATGGTCTGGCCGGCGAGCCCATGGATGTCCTGGTCAACGGTTGCCTCATAGCCCAGGGCGAAGTAGTCGTGGTGAACGACAAATTCGGTATTCGACTGACCGATATCATCAGCCCCGCTGAACGGCTGCGCCGCATCAATCGATGATTTCCTCGCGTGGGTTTGCCCTTTTGCTTCTGAGCATGGGTTCATCCGTCGCCCGGGCGGCGGGGACTGTTCCGCAAACTTCCGGATTCGTTGCCTTCTTCCAGGCCTTGATGGGGCTGGTGATCGTACTCGGCTTGCTGTACGGGTTTTTTTGGCTGCTGCGCCGTTTTTCACCGGGCCAGACAGGGGCGCAGGGAGCCGTCAAGGTGGTTGGCGGGGTAATGCTCGGGCCGCGAGAGCGGCTTGTGGTGGTGGAAGTCCAGGATACCTGGTTGCTGGTGGGTGTGGCCTCCGGTAATGTCAGCACGTTGCATACCCTGCCTCGGCCGGAGGGTGTGGAGGCGGCTTCTTCTCAATCGGCACCCGTGTCCTTGCCGTTCTCGGACAAGCTGGCTGACTTTCTCAATAAACGCACCAAAGGTTGACCGTGCGCCGACTGTTATTGCTCGTTCTGCTGTTTTCGCCTGCCATGGCCTGGGCGGGTCCCGGTTTGCAGGCCGTAACCAGCACGCCTGCCGCTGGCGGTGGGCAGTCTTACAGTTTCAGCATCGAGGCCCTGCTGTTCCTGACCTCGCTGACCTTCCTGCCCGCAGTACTGTTGATGATGACTTCGTTCACACGTGTCGTCATCGTCCTTTCGCTCATGCGGCAGGCGCTGGGTACCATGCAGTCGCCGCCGAACCAAGTCATCGTCGGGCTATCCCTGTTCTTGACCTTCTTCATCATGGGGCCGGTGTTCGACAAGATTTACGATGTGGCCTGGAAGCCTTACTCGGACAACCAGATCAGTTTTGTCGAGGCCATCGATCGGGGATCCCAGCCGCTCAAGGCGTTCATGCTCAAGCAGACTCGGCAGGAAGATCTTGCGCTGTTCGTGAAACTCTCGAACAGCCCAGCGCTGCAAAGCCCCGAGCAGACCCCGATGAAGATACTGGTGCCGGCCTATGTGATCAGTGAGTTGAAGACGGCGTTCCAGATCGGCTTCATCGTTTTCATACCCTTCCTCATCATCGACATGGTGGTGTCCAGCGTGCTGATGTCCATGGGCATGATGATGCTGTCCCCCATGCTGGTGTCGATGCCGTTCAAACTGATGTTGTTCGTGCTCGCGGATGGCTGGAATCTGCTGATTGCCTCGCTGGTCCAGACCTATCAGGTATGAGCCCGGAAACCGTCATTTCCATTGTGCGTCAGGCTCTGGAGGTCGCGATGCTGACGGCAGGCCCGATGCTCTTGGCGTCGCTGGTGACCGGTTTGCTGATCAGCATTTTCCAGGCGGCGACCCAGATCAATGAAATGACGCTGACCTTCATCCCGAAGCTGGTGGTCATGTTTCTGGTCCTGGTGGTCTTGGGCCCATGGATGCTGAGCATGATCGTCGATTATGTGGTGAAGCTGTATGGCAGCATTCCGACCTTGATCGGTTGAGGCGGCCGTGTTCACCATTTCAAGCGCCGACTGGAATGGCTGGATGGCACAGTTCTTCTTTCCCTTTGTTCGTATCCTGGCCTGGTTGGCGATTGATCCGCTGCTGGGAAGTAGTTCCGCACCGAACACCGTGCGTCTTGGATTGGCCCTAGTGCTGGCAGTCGTAATTGCGCCTACGTTGCCGCCATTTCAGTACGTGCCGCTGGTGTCCGGAGACGGTCTATTGATTTTGCTGCAGCAGATCGCCGTTGGCCTGTCTCTCGGGTTCGCGCTGAGGATCGTATTCTCGGCTCTGGAGTTGGCCGGCCAGTTCATTGGAATGCAGATGGGGTTGTCCATGTCCAGCCTTTACGATCCCATCAATGGCACGCAGACGCCGGCGCTCGGTCAGTTTCTGGTGATTACCACGGCCTTGCTGCTGTTCGCCATGAATGGCCACCATCAGGTCATTGCTGCCCTGTGGCAAAGCTTTCGGGATGTGCCGATTGGGGCGACGCCGATTTCGGGCAAGGGTTTCATGATCCTGCTGGAATGGGCCGGGACGATATTCAGCACGGGTTTGCATATCGCACTGCCGGTGACCGCAGCGTTGCTCGCTGCCAACCTGGCGCTGGGCATGATGACCCGGGCAGCGCCGCAACTGAATATATTCTCGGTGGGTTTCCCGATTACCTTGGGCGCGGGCTTCCTGACCCTGTATTTTTCCCTGCTCTATCTGCCGGCCTATGTGGAAAGTTTCTGGCGCGAGGCCGTGGAAATGGGCATGGCGACGGTGCGGGGACTGGCTGGGCCGTGATCCAGACATCCTCCACCAAACCGCAGGCCTGGGTCGAACGCTGGTCGGGCCTGATCCAAAAGCCGGGGCGGGTGCTTGACGTGGCGTGTGGCAACGGCCGTCATGCCGTCTATCTGGCAGGTCTCGGGTATCAGGTTGATGCGGTGGGCATCGATCTTGGTTTGTCGGACGCCGCACGATGCGATGTCTCGCAAGTGACCTGGCTGCGTCATGACCTGGAGAATGCCGAGTGGCGGTTCAAGGCGGGCGCGTATCAGGGCGTGCTGGTGACCAACTACCTGCATCGGCCCCTGTTTCCTCATCTCATTGAAGCCCTGGCGCCTGGCGGCGTCCTGATTTATGCCACGTTCGCCATGGGTCAGGAGCGATTCGGCCGCCCCCGGAATCCGGCCCATCTGCTGATGCCGGGTGAACTGTTGGAGGTGGTGCGGGGTCAGATGCGTGTGGTGGCCTACGAGGACGTCCTGGAGCAGGCTGAGATGCCAACTCGGGTACAACGCCTCTGCGCCAGCAAGAACTAGTGGTTTTCAGCTACAATCGCCATTTTTCGGAACCCGATTCGATTATGTTGACCGGCAGTCTCGTTGCTCTAGTTACTCCAATGCTGCCCGATGGCAGTCTCGATTTGCCACGTTTCCGTTCTCTGGTCGACTGGCATGCCGCGCAGGGCACGGATGGGCTCGTAATCGTCGGCACCACAGGCGAATCGCCCACGGTCAATCCTGAAGAACATTGCCTGTTGATTCGCACTGCGGTTGAACAATCCGCCGGTCGTGTTCCGGTCATCGCCGGCACAGGGGCCAATTCCACTACCGAAGCCATCGAACTGACCCGTTGCGCCAAAAAGGCCGGTGCCGTGGCCGGACTATCCGTTGCGCCGTATTACAACAGGCCGACCCAGGAAGGCTTGTACCAGCACTTCAAGGCGATTGCCGAAGCGGTAGATCTGCCCGTCATCCTGTACAACGTGCCCGGCCGCACCGCTTCCGATATCGGCAACGATACCGTGCTGCGCTTGGCCCAGGTGCCTGGCGTCGTGGGTATCAAGGATGCCACCGGCAACATTGAGCGCGGCACGCTTCTGATCAAGCAGGCTCCGGCCAGCTTTGCTGTTTACAGTGGCGACGATGCCAGTGCGCTGGCTCTGATGCTACTTGGCGCCAGGGGAGTCGTTTCGGTGACCGCCAACGTGGCCCCGAAACTCATGCATGAAATGTGTTCTGCGGCGCTGGCAGGCAATCTGGCCAAGGCAAGGGAAATCAATTTCAGGCTTCTGTCGCTGCACCAGAAACTGTTCGTCGAAGCCAATCCTATCCCCGTGAAATGGGCCCTGACCGAAATGGGCCTGATCGAATCCGGAATCCGGTTGCCACTCACTTCACTTACAACCCAATACCACGACACGTTGCGCGCCGCCCTGCGGGAAGCGGGCGCCACCCAGGAGTAGAGACCCCATGCGCAAGATCGCAACCCTGACTGTGCTCACCCTTGTTCTGGGTGGTTGCTCCATGCTGGAAAGCAAGAAGATCGACTACAAGAGTGCAGGCACTCTGCCGACTCTGGATGCGCCACCGGATCTGGTCATGCCTTCATCGGACAATCACTACGCATTGCCTAACGCCCAAGGCAGTGGCCCGACCTCGTTCTCGGCCTACAGCCAGGAGCGGGCAGTTCAGCCTGCTGCGGCCAACAGTGCGATCCTGCCGCAGGTCGACAAGGCACGGGTCGAGCGCGATGGCAGCGAACGCTGGCTGGTCGTTGATGTACCACCGAAAGACGTCTGGCCGGTGGTCAAGGATTTCTGGCAAGGCCTGGGCTTCATCATCAACGTGGAAAAACCAGATGCCGGCGTGATGGAAACCGACTGGGCCGAGAATCGGGCCAAGATTCCCCAGGATGCGATCCGCAATTTATTGGGCAAGGTACTGGATTCGGTTTATTCGACCGATGAGCGTGACAAGTTCCGCACTCGCCTGGAACCGACTCCGGATGGCAAGGGGACGGAGATATACATCAGCCATCGTGGCATGTATGAAGTGTTCGAAGGCACCCAGGGCGGCGGTGACAAGGGCGATGGCCGCACGATCTGGCAACCCAGAGCGCCTGATCCGGGACTGGAAGCGGAAATGCTCCGTCGTTTGATGGTTCGTTTCGGGGTGGAAGAAAGCAAGGCCAAGACCATGCTGGCTGACGCGGCAGTGACGCCTCAGGCCAGTCTGGTCAAGACGGCCAATGGGGCACCGGGCCTGGCTCTGCCAGAGCCTTTCGACCGCGCCTGGCGTCGTGTCGGTCTGGCTCTGGACCGGGTTGGTTTCCTGGTTGAGGACCGTGACCGCGCCACGGGTGCGTACTACGTTCGTTACGCCGACCCGGATGCACAGACCAGCAAGGAGAAGGAAGGTTTCCTTTCCAAACTGGCGTTTTGGCGGAGCAAGGACGACAAGCTCAAGGCCGAGAAATATCGCGTCAACGTGATCGGCAAGGGTGACAGCACCGAGGTTGGCGTCTATCTGGAGAACGGCAGCCCGGCCGCCAACGAGACCGGCAATCGCATCGCCAAGCTGCTCTACGAACAGCTGAAATAAGCAACGGATGCGTTTCGCCTGCCTGGGCAGCGGCAGCAAAGGCAATGCCTGGCTGGTGGAACGCGGTACGACCCGAATTCTGCTCGATTGCGGCTTTGGCGTGCGCGAAATGGCCACACGTCTCGCCCGGCTGGGTGTTGAGCCGGCCGAAGTGACGGCGATCCTGATTACGCATGAACATAGCGACCATGCCAGAGGCGCGGCCCGGTTTGCGGCAAAATACGATTGTGCTGTCTGGCTGACCCCGGGTTGCGCAGTTGCTCTGGATGCGATGGGTGATTTGCCCGTCCAGACACGGGAAGTCGATAGCCATGCCGGTTTTGACGTCGGTGAATTGACGCTTCAGCCCTTCCCCGTTCCCCACGATGCCCGAGAGCCGGTGCAATACGTGGTTTCGGACGGCGCCCGTCGCTGGGGCCTGCTGACCGATGCCGGGCACGTTACCGAGCACATGGTCGCCATGTTGCAGGATTGCGATGCCCTGGCCCTGGAATGCAATCATGACGTGGACAGGCTCAAACAAGGCAGCTACCCTGCCAGCCTGAAAGCCAGAATACTGGGCCGCTACGGCCACTTGGACAACCGGGCCGCGGCCGAATTGCTGGCGCGGTTGCCGATGGGCAAGCTGCAGCATCTGGTGGCGGCGCACCTGTCCGAGGAAAACAACTCCCCCGAACTGGCCCGAGCCGCACTGGCCGGTGTGCTCGGGTGCGAGCCCGAATGGATAGGCGTTGCCGACCAGTCGGAAGGCATCGGCTGGCGAACAATTGTTTAAACGACAGAAAGACTGAATGACCGAATCATCTGCTCTTGAGGCAGCCAATACCTTCGAGGAACTCGCCCTCGCCCCAGAACTGCTCTCGGCCGTTCTCGAACTCGGCTATACGGTGCCGACACCGATTCAGCGCGAGGCCATCCCGCTGGTGCTCGCCGGACGCGATCTGATGGCCCAAGCCCAGACCGGAACCGGCAAGACCGCTGCTTTCACCTTGCCGCTGCTGCACCAGATCAAACCCCACGCCAACGCCAGTACTTCGCCGGCGCGGCATCCGGTCCGCGCCCTGGTTTTGGCGCCGACCCGCGAACTGGCGATCCAGGTCCACGAAAGCGTGGTCGCCTACGCCAAGAATTTGCCCTTGCGCAGCACGGTGGTGTATGGCGGGGTAAACATGAAGGAACAGGAAGCCGATCTGCGCGCCGGGGTCGAAGTCCTGGTCGCCACACCGGGCCGGCTGCTGGATCATGCCGGCAACAAGACCACGCTCCTGAATCAGGTCCAGTTCCTGGTCCTGGATGAGGCCGACCGGATGCTGGATATGGGCTTTCTGCCCGACCTCAAGCGCATCCTCGATATGCTGCCGAAAAATCGGCAGACCTTGCTCTTTTCCGCCACCTTCAACGACGAGATCACCCGCCTGGCCGGCAGCTTCCTGAAAGACCCGCTCAAGGTTGAGGTGGCGCGCAAGAACTCGGCGACCGAATTGGTCGAGCAGATCGTGCACAAGGTGGCTGAGGACGACAAGATCGAGGCCCTTCTGCGCGTGCTGCGGGTGCGCAATCTCAGCCAGGCACTGGTCTTTACCCGCACCAAGCTGTCCGCCGACAAGCTCGGTCGCCGCTTGCAACGCCGGGGCGTCGAAGTCGGGGTGATCCACGGCGACAAGGCCCAGGTCGAACGCATTCTGGCGCTGGACGGCTTCAAGCAGGGCAAGGTCAAGCTGCTGGTGGCCACCGACATCGCCGCGCGTGGCATCGATATCGCCGAACTCCCCTGCGTATTCAATTTCGAGTTGCCCTATTCGCCTGAGGACTACGTCCATCGCATCGGCCGTACCGGGCGGGCGGGTGCCTCGGGTCTCGCCGTGTCGCTGGTTTCGCCGGAAGAGGACAAGTTGCTTGCGGGTGTGGAACGCTTCATCAACAAACGACTGGAAATTTCCCCGCTACCCTCCGTGCCCGAACGGCCAGCACCTGTTCGAGACGCTCCAGTGCCTATACAGGCAGAGCACACAGATGCTGCCGATCCGGGCGTGTCCGTGCCCCGCAGCCGACGCGGACGGGAGCCGGTCTGCGCACTCTTTCTCCCTCCGGTCCGACCGGCTGAACCGGATGCGTCACCTGCCGAATGAACTGGGAACTGGTCCTGACGGCGGTTCTTGTCCTGGCCGGCTGGTTCTGGTGGGACGGGCTTAACAAACGTGAACTGGCGATTCGCGCCGCGCGTCTGCTCAGCCAGAAAGCCGGCGTTCAGCTGCTGGACGAAACCGTATCATTGAAGCGACTCGGCCTGGCACGGGACGACAATCAGCAGGTACGCATCCAGCGTCAATTCGGGTTCGAGTATTCCGATACGGGCGACAATCGTTTGCCCGGATATGTCTATCTTCTGGGAGATCGGGTTGTCGATGCTAACCTGGTCATCCCTGCCGCCAAGGAGGTTTGAATGGATAAGCGCGTTGCCCTGCTGTTGTTGTTCTGCTCTGGCCAGGCCCTGGCCGAATTCAGTTTCGAATACGACTTCGATGCCAATCAGAAACCCTGGAAAGAGATCCAGTCACAGTTGCCGGCTGCACCTAAAGCGGAAAATCTGCTCAAGTTCGATGTGAGTCCGGCTTCGCCGCATCAGTACTTTCTCGACCGGACCTCGATTACTGCCGGCGCGGATGGCGTCGTGCGCTACACGGTGGTGGTCCATACGGCGGGCGGTGCGGAAAATGTGAGTTACGAGGGGATGCGTTGCGGTACGGTAGAGCAGAAGCTCTACGCCTTCGGTCGTTCAAACGGCGAATGGGCGCGCAACAAATACGCCAGTTGGGAGCCGATTCACCTGCGCCAGACCGCCAGCTATCAACGCGAGCTGTACGAGCATTATTTCTGCACCCAGGACGGCCCTGCGGACATGAAGGTCATCCAGCAGGCACTGGCCAGCGGCGGAATCAGCCGCGGTGGCGATTAGACCGAAGTAGCCGCTTTCAGCCGGGTCGTGATGACCCGGTGGGCAATCCAGCCCAGCGCCAGATAAAGAGCAGTGCTCGCCACGTAGGGCGGAAAATACCGGACTACCCTGGCGGCGTAATCGGTCAGCGCCATATGGCCGAAATAGCCGGAAAAGGCCCAGAAGCTCAGGTTCGAAATCAGGAAGTGAACCGCCACCGCCAGCAGGCCCACGGCGGCCAAGCGCATCACAGGCAACTCGGGTATTTTTGCCAGCACTCGACCAAACAGCCAGACCGCGCCGTACGCGGCGACCAGACCGCCATAAGCCGGGGTCAGGCACCAGCCGGCCTCGACCGCCGACTTGGCCAGAAAGACATCGATGCCGAAGGCCACGATCGCATAGGCCGCGAAGCAACGTAGGCCGCCCAGCCACAATCCACCCATCAGAAAAACCGCCAGTGACGCGTCCGGCAGGCTGACGGCCGTGCCGAAATGGCCGACGCGGGTGGCGGCCAGCAAAGCCAGCAGGACGAGGAATACGGCAGGGCGTTGGATTGGTTTCATGCGAGGCTCCGGATTAATGCGGCAGTCGGGGATCAGCCAACAAGTTGATGATGTTTCTGCATTGTACCCGGCCGCCGACAGGTCGTGTTACAGCCGTGTCGGCGGCATGGGGTCAACGGAAGTTGTAGCGTGCGCTTACGAACAGGCTGCGCGGGTCGGCCGGGTAATAGTAGTAATCCGAATAGGTCGTAGAGTAGCCCGCAGACGAGGCGTAATGCCGGTCGAACAGGTTTGTTACGCGAGCCGTAAGTAGCCAGGGTTTCAGATTCCAATCCGTCCTCAGATCAACTGTGGTGTAACCGGGCTCCATCGCCAGCAGATTGGCGTCGTCGCCGCTGTAGCGCTGGCGTCCCGTGTAATTGACGACAGCGCTCCAGGTTCCGGCCTTGCCACCTTGCCAGGTCAGTTCCAGTGTGGCGCGGTCATGGGGTATTGCAGGAATGTCGTTGCCGGCGTTGCTGCCTTCGCGAAACGTGGCTTCCGTGTACGCATAGGCAAGTCGGCCATGCAACGTCTCGGTGATCAGCCATTGTCCTTCCAGTTCCAGGCCCTGGTGGCGGGTCGCGGGCAGGTTGACGTTGGTGTAGGTTGTGCCGTCGTAGGCGATTTCGTCAGTCAGGTCGCTCTGGAACAGGGCGGCATGAAGTGATGCACCGGTTGCTTGCCAGGACGCGCCGACTTCCCGGATCGTGCCCTGCTGGGGTTTGAGGTCACCCCTGAAAATGGTGGCATAAGTGATTGGATCAAAGCCGAACAATTCGTCGGTATTGGGGAAACGGAATGTGCGCCCTACTTTGGCGTAAAGGCGTGTGCTGTCGGTTGGACGCCCAGTCAGACCGGCTTCCCAGGCAGTGCGGCTGCGTCGTGCGCTGCTGTTCATGTCTGCACCGACATCCTCGGCTGACTGCTGCGCGCTTTGATTGCGCGCGCCGAGGGTCAGGTCAAGCCGGTCGATCAAGCCGGTCGTGTTTTGTACATAAACAGCCTGACTGGTCTGGCTGGCCCGCTGGGTATTGGTGCCACTGTATGACGACCAGATATCGTTGCCGATCCGGCCGTTGTAGTAATCCAGTCCCAGAACGGTTTCGCTTCGGTATTCACCGAGGCCATGACGCCAGCGCAGACGCGGTGTAACGGACCAGGTTTCGCTAGTGCGGTCGCTGGTGTAGCTTGGCGAACCACTCGTCGTGAAGCTGTAACCCAGGTAGTGGTCCTTGACGTAGCCAAGTTCGCCTTCGATGTCGAGGTCCTTGCCAAGGGCCATGGAGAAGCCTGGCCTAAGGCGAACGCCGTCATGCTTCTGGCTGTCGTACGGGTAACGTGCCATGTCTGGCTGATTCTGGTACTGCCGGGTAAATACGGCGCCGGGCGTTCCTGACTCGTCCTTGAATGCGGCCAGATCGAGGAAAGCGTCAGTCGATCCGTTGCGATAGCCGGTGCGCCCGGCCAGGGAAGATTCGTTGGCCTGGCTGTTTCGCCGCCAGCCATCGGTCTCGGCGTGGTGGCCGGTCAGGTTGAAATTGGCGTTGCCCGAACCACCTGCTGCATGGACATCACCCGCCTTGTAACCATAACTGCCCAGAGTAGCCGAGGCATCCGCCGTCGATTTGGTCGATTTGTCGGTGATGATGTTGATGACGCCGCCGCTGGCCCTGTCTCCATAGAGCACGCTGCCGCTGCCGCGCACGATTTCAATCCGTTCGATCGCATTTAGCGGAATGGCCGACCAGAGTATGCCGCCGCCATCGATCGGATTGAGCCGCTGGCCGTCGAGCAGAATAAGGGTGTTGCTGGTCGTGGTATCGCCAAAGCCCCTCAGGTCGACACTGGCGTTGGTAGCCATCTGGCCATACAGGCTGACGACGTTGATCCCGGCGCGGGTCTTGAGCAGGTCGGGCAGATTCATGGCCGGACTGGCTTGGATTTCCTGCCGGGTGATGACGCTGATGTTGGCGGGGATGGCCGGGTTGGTTTCGGCAAATCGACTGGCAGTGACCACGATGTCGTTCAACTGGTATTGATCGGTTTGGTCGGCGTGGGCATTGATGGCTAGACCGCTGATGGCAGCGGCAATGAGGTGTTTTTTCATGATGATTCGGCTTTCGTCGTCCGCAAACCCACCGTTCGCGGTAAAACAAACTGAAGCCGACGGGAAAGGAGAGATGGGATTCCCGGCAACCGCCACCCGCGGCTTCACGATAGCGACAGGCCGGTATCCGGGCTCGCGAGTCAGACCGATTGGTCCTGGATGCGCCGCCTTCCCAGGTTTCCCCAGTGGCATCTTGGCGCACCCGCACTCGCTTACCGTTGCGGGGGCAGCACAGGTATTGCACCTGTTTCCCGTTTACCCTACAGCCGGCTGGCTGTCGGGCACCTGATCGAGGCGCGATTCTAGCAGGAATGCTTTTTCAGGACAGCTTTGTCGGGTAAGCAGGTATGATCTGGGTCAATTCCATTCCATCCGCCGCTTCGTGTCATGAACGATTTTGTCGCCGTCATCCCCGCTCGCCATGCCTCGACCCGTTTGCCCGGCAAGCCGCTGGCCGATATCGCCGGCAAGCCGATGGTGGTGCGGGTGGCGGAACGCGCTGCGGCTAGCGGCGCGAGTCAGGTGTGGGTGGCGACGGATCACGTCGGGGTGGCGGCAGCGGTCGAGGCACATGGTTTTCATGTCTGCATGACGTCACCCGATTGCGCGTCCGGCACCGACCGGTTGGCGGAAGTAGCCGGCAAGCTGGGCTGGCCGGATGACATGGTGGTGGTCAACGTGCAGGGTGACGAGCCGCTGATCGATCCGGAGCTGATTCGGAGAACGGCACGCTTGCTTCACGAACGGCCTGGGTCGGCGATGGCTACGGTGTGTCATCCGCTGCATGAGATGGCCGAGATGATGAATCCGAATGTGGTGAAGGTCGTATTGGACAAGGATGGTCATGCACTCTACTTTTCCCGTGCGCCGATACCCTGGCCGCGTGATGCCTGGGCGGATCGTGCGGTGGCCTTGCCTGCAGACCTGCCGGTCTTTCGGCATGTCGGGCTGTATGCCTACCGGGTCGGTTTCCTGAAGGTCTATCCGAATCTGGAACGTCCTGCTCTGGAGGCCTTCGAGTCGCTGGAGCAGTTGCGTGCGCTCTGGCATGGCTACCGGATCGCGGTGGTGACAACGGATCAGGCTTCTCCGCCCGGAGTCGATACGCCGCAGGATCTGGAAAAGGTACGCAGTCTGTTCGGTTGAAGCGAGTAGTATTGAAGCGATCAAAGCTATCAATAACCTCACCTTATAACTTGATACAAAAAATTAACTGTCAAAGGCAGTGCTGGTTGACTAACCTTCGGCAGCTAAATTTCCGTTTTTTCACTGGTCCCACCCACATCACCGTGGGTAGTTAATGCGAGGTTTTCCATGCGACTGATTCTTCTCGGCGGCCCCGGCGCGGGCAAAGGCACACAGGCTAACTACATCAAGGAACGTTACGGCATCCCCCAGATTTCCACCGGCGACATGCTGCGTGCCCACGTCAAGGCCGGCACCGAGCTCGGCGTTGCGGCCAAGAAGATCATGGATGCGGGCGGTCTGGTATCCGACGACATCATCATCGGCATGGTCAAGGCCCGCCTCACCGAAGACGATTGCAAGAACGGTTACCTGTTCGACGGTTTCCCGCGCACCATCCCCCAGGCCGAGGCCATGAAGGCCGCCGGCGTGCCGCTGGATGCCGTGGTCGAGATCGACGTGCCCGATGAAGAAATCATCAAGCGCATGTCCGGCCGTCGCGTTCACGTGGCTTCGGGCCGCACCTACCACGTCGTGTTCAACCCGCCCAAGGTTGCCGGCAAGGACGACGTCACCGGCGAGGATCTGATTCAGCGCGACGACGACAAGGAAGAAACCGTCAAGAAGCGTCTGGACATCTACCATGCCCAGACCGAGCCGCTGGTCAAGTACTACGGCGACTGGGGCACGAGCGGCGAAGCCGGCGCGCCCAAGTACTTCAAGATCGCAGGTGTGGGCAAGGTCGACGGCATTCGCGACGCTTGCTACGCTGCGCTGGATTCGGTCAAGAAATAAGCATGACGGCGATTCCCGACTTCACCGAGGTCGAAATGAAGTTGACCGATGTTGCCCTGCGCGAACGTTACGGTCACGTCATCGAGGTCCAGGAAGTGGAGACGGAAATCCGGTTGATGCCGGCGGACCGCGAGTTGACGGTCTGTCCGGCTATTTACTGGGAAGACGCCGAGCGTTGCCGCTTCGTCGTCTCCAAGACCGGTGTGGACAAGTTCCGCAGCATGTTCTTCTGGTCGGTCAAGGATCGTTTTTCGACCGGCAAGGAAGAATATGACAACCTGGGCGATTGCTTGGTGACGACCCTGAAGATGCAGGAAGATGCGGCCAAGCGCCGTGTTGCAGACGTTGGCGCCGGAGATGTCGGCAACGACTGAATGGATTGATACGGGAACCGGGATGGTTCCCGTTTTTGTTTCAAACCCAGTGTTTGATTTAAACCTAGTTGAGGGGAAAAACATGGCGAAGAAAAAGAATGCTTTTTACGCACAGTCCGGTGGCGTCACCGCTGTGATCAATGCTTCTGCCTGCGGCGTCATCGAGACCGCACGCAAACATAAAGACATCATCGGCAAGGTCTACGCCGGCCGCAACGGCATCATCGGCGCGCTAACCGAAGACCTGATCGATACCACCAAGGAAACCGATGCCGCCATTGCCGGCCTGCGCACCACGCCATCGGGCGCATTCGGTTCCTGCCGCTTCAAGCTGAAGTCGCTGGAAGCCAACAAGCGCGAATACGAACGCCTGATCGAAGTGTTCAAGGCCCACAACATCGGCTACTTCTTCTACAACGGCGGCGGCGATTCGGCCGATACCTGCTACAAGGTGAGCCAGTTGTCCGAAGCCATGGGTTATCCCATCCAGGCCATCCATGTGCCCAAGACCGTGGATAACGACCTGCCCATCACCGACTGCTGCCCCGGTTTCGGCTCGGTTGCCAAGTACATTGCCGTGTCCACCCTGGAAGCCTCGTTCGACGTGCGTTCGATGGCCAAGACCTCGACCAAGATATTCGTGGTCGAAGTGATGGGCCGTCACGCCGGCTGGATTGCCGCTGCAGGCGGTCTGGTTGAAGATCATGGCATCCCCGTGGTCATTCTGTTCCCGGAAATCGAATTCAACGAGAAGAAGTTCATCGCCAATGTGAAGAAGAAGGTCGAAGAGCACGGCTTCTGCACCATCGTTGTTTCCGAAGGTTGTCATTATCCTGACGGCAAATTCCTGGCCGAGCAGGGCACCCGCGATGCATTCGGTCATGCCCAACTGGGTGGCGCCGCTCCTGTGGTCGCCAACATGATCAAGGATGCACTGGGTTACAAGTTCCACTGGGCCGTGGCTGACTATCTGCAACGCGCTGCGCGTCACATCGCCTCCAAGACCGATGTGAAGCAGGCCTACGAACTGGGCAAGAAGGCCGTCGAACTGGCCATCAAGGGGCACAATTCGGTGATGCCGACGGTTGATCGCCTGTCCGACTCGCCCTACAAGTACAAGATCGGTTATGCCGAGTTGAAGGATGTCGCCAACGTCGAGAAGTTCATGCCGCGCGACTTCATCACCAAGGATGGCTACGGCATCACGGCGAAGTGCAAGGCTTACCTCACGCCGCTGATTCAGGGCGAAGATTATCCCAAGTATGAGGATGGCCTGCCGGTTTACGTTTCACTCAAGAACGCCGGTGTGGCCAAAAAGCTGCCCGAGTTCAAGCTCTGATGAATTGAAAAAGGCGCTCCGGCGCCTTTTTCGCGACTGCGAGATATGACCTTCGACCGCGCCCGACAATTGCTCAAGGTTCAAGCCGACTTTGGGGGGTTCTATAACTCCAATTCGGCCAAACTGATCCTGTCCGAGGTTCAGAAAGAGCATGGTCAGGCGGCGGTGGATCGGTTGATTGTGGAATTGTCCCTGGATGAGATTTTCGGTTTCGAGCCGGGTACCCGGTTCGAGGGCGGATTGGCCATAGGCCGGTCCTACCCCTGATTTTTTTTACTAATAAACTGGACCACCGAGTCCTGAATTTTTGTGGCGTCTGCGGCTAACCGCGGTTTGGTTTTTATCTGAAAAGGAGATAGTGCGATGAGTGAAGGTTTGATGTTCGCCCTAGTGGCGGCGGTTCTCGCCCTGGTGTACGGGGTGGTGTCCATTAAGTGGATTCTTGCGCTGCCAACCGGCAACGATCGCATGCGGGCCATTTCGGCCGCTGTTCAGGAAGGCGCCCAGGCCTATCTGAAGCGCCAATACACCACCATCGGCATGGTGGGTGTGGTGCTGTTCGTACTCATCTTTGCCTTCCTCGGCAAAGCCACCGCTATTGGCTTTGCCATCGGCGCCATCCTGTCCGGTGCCGCCGGCTTCATCGGCATGAACGTCTCGGTACGCGCCAACGTGCGTACTGCCGAGGCCGCCAACAACGGCCTGAATGCCGCACTCAACGTCGCCTTCAAGGGCGGTGCGATCACCGGCATGCTGGTGGTCGGTCTGGGGCTGCTGGGGGTGGCCGGCTACTACGCCGTGCTCATCAGCAGCGGCATGCCCACCGGCGAGGCCGTGCACGCACTGGTTGGCCTGGGCTTCGGCGGCTCGCTGATCTCCATCTTCGCCCGTCTTGGCGGCGGTATCTTCACCAAGGGCGCAGACGTCGGCGCCGACCTGGTGGGCAAGGTCGAAGCCGGCATCCCCGAGGATGATCCGCGCAACCCGGCCGTGATCGCCGATAACGTGGGCGACAACGTCGGTGACTGTGCCGGTATGGCTGCCGATCTGTTCGAGACCTACGCCGTGACCATCATCGCCACCATGCTGCTGGGCGGCTTGATGGTCGTTGGAGATAGTGCTGCCAATGCGGTGATCTTCCCGCTGGTGCTGGGCGGCGTCTCCATCGTGGCTTCCATCATCGGTACCTACTTCGTCAAGGCGCGAGAAGGCGGTAAGATCATGAACGCCCTTTACCGTGGCCTGGCTGTGGCCGGTGCGATTGCCCTGGTTGCCTTCCTGCCGATCACAACCATGATGTTCCCGAACGGGGTCGAGATCGCCGGCATGGCTTCACCGATCCCAGCGATCAACATCTACCTCGCCTCCATCATCGGCCTGCTCCTGACTGCGGCCATGGTCGTGATCACCGAGTACTACACCGCCACGGAGTATGCCCCGGTACGTCACATCGCCCAGGCATCCACCACCGGTCACGGTACCAACATCATCGCCGGCCTTGGCGTGTCCATGAAGTCGACCGCCGCTCCCGTGGCTGCCGTATGTGTGGCCATCTGGGCCGCGTATGGTCTGGGCGGTCTGTACGGCATCGCCATCGCGGCGACCTCCATGCTGTCCATGACCGGCATCATCGTGGCCCTGGACGCTTACGGTCCGATCACCGACAACGCCGGCGGCATTGCCGAAATGGCCGAGTTGCCCGATGCGATCCGTAACATCACCGATCCGCTGGATGCCGTGGGAAACACCACCAAGGCCGTTACCAAGGGGTATGCCATCGGTTCCGCGGGTTTGGCTGCGCTGGTTCTGTTCGCCGATTACACCCATGCCCTGCAGGCCAACAACATTGCCACCAACTTCGACCTGTCCGACCACATGGTCATCATCGGCCTGTTCATCGGCGGCATGGTGCCCTATCTGTTCGGTGCGATGGGTATGGAGGCGGTCGGTCGTGCTGCAGGTTCCGTGGTGGTGGAAGTGCGTCGCCAGTTCCGCGAGATCCCCGGCATCATGGAAGGAACTGGCAAGCCGGAATACGGCACCTGCGTCGACATGCTGACCAAGGCGGCCATCAAGGAAATGATGATTCCGTCCCTGTTGCCCGTGCTGGTTCCCGTCCTGGTCGGCCTGATCCTCGGTCCGAAGGCTTTGGGCGGTGTGCTGATCGGCACCATCGTCACCGGCCTGTTCGTGGCGATCTCGATGACCACTGGCGGTGGCGCATGGGATAACGCCAAGAAGTACATCGAGGAAGGCAACTACGGTGGCAAGGGTTCCGAAGCCCACAAGGCAGCAGTGACCGGCGACACTGTCGGCGATCCCTACAAGGACACTGCTGGCCCGGCCGTGAATCCGCTGATCAAGATCATCAACATCGTTGCGCTGCTGATCGTGCCTCTGCTGGCCTGATCGCGCGTTTCCCCGGAAATGAAACGGGCCGGTTCATCCGGCCCGTTTGCATCTGGTCGCTTGCCGGATTCAGTGCTTCGCGTGTAGATCGGGAAGACCTGTAGGCAAAGCTCGTTGTATCCTCCCGCTCTTGTTTGGGCTATGCACACTCAGAAAGGAATCATGTCCACTATCCCCGTCTGCCCTCAATGCGGCATGGAGAATACCTACCAAGATGGCGACAATTACGTTTGCGCCGATTGCGGTTATGAGTGGCCGATGGCGGCTGCTTCCAACAACGATGCCGAATCCGATTCGGTGGTCAAGGATGCCAACGGCACGGTCCTGAATGAGGGCGATGCGGTGGTGCTGATCAAGGACCTGAAGGTCAAGGGCTCATCGATCACCCTGAAGCAGGGTACCAAGGTAAAAAGCATCCGCCTGGTTGGCGGCGATCATGAAGTGGACTGCAAGATGGAGGCCGGCAGCTTCATGCTGAAGGCCTGCTATCTGAGGAAGGTCTGAAAGTTGCCTGACTGCCGGGCTGCAATCGATCCGGTCTATTGAATCGACTTTTGTGCAGCCCGGTTGTCAGTTTGCCGCAATATAGTTTGTGTCCGAGTTTCGTCGCCCGGCAAGCTGTTCCGACCGGCGATTCTCGGCCAGGACCGGGGCGGGCCGCATTGCGATGTGATTCGTATGCTGGGCCGAACGCAGGCCTTTTTGCCGGGCGCTGTCGGGAGCGACGATCAAGGCGATAACCTTGATGAACATGAACGCAGCAATGGCGATGAGGATCATCAGCGCTGAAGACATCGGTACAGGCATCGATAAGAGGGTGTCCATGGCAATTCCTCCTTTGGAGTGGGCCGATTGAAACAAGTGAAGTTCATGGTACAAAAGTGTACAAAAATAGTCAACTAATATTTCCGATCGGCCTGCTAGAGTCAATCAGTCATATAGGAACCACTGAGTGCTTGTTTTCATTCATTTCCTCGCGTGGCTTGCTGCCGTCTGCATCCCATGACTGCAATGCGGGTTTCGCCCAGGCCCGGCTTGTGCTCAAATCCCGGCTTTTATGACAGCCTTGCTCCAAGGTGCGCGATGGCTTCCCGCGTGGAGTTCGGCGTTGCTGGAATGAAATGAAAATTGCAGTTAGCGAACTGATTGTCCGGTTCATGGAACGCCTTGGTGTGACTCACGCCTTCGGAATGCCGGGCGCGCACATCCTGCCGGTCTACGACCGCCTGTATGACTCGGGGATCAAGACCGTTCTGGTCAAGCACGAGCAGGGCGCCGCATTCATGGCCGGGGGTCTGGCCCGTGTCTCGGGAGGGATTGGCGCCTGCATCACCACGGCCGGTCCGGGCGCCACCAATCTGGTGACCGGCATCGCCAATGCCTATGCAGAAAAGCTGCCGATCCTGATCATAACCGGCGAGACCTCGACCTATATCTTCGGCAAGGGCGGTCTGCAGGAGAGTTCGGGCGAAGGCGGCGCATTGGATCAGGCCGCCCTGTTCAGCGGCATTACCCGCTACCACAAGATCGTCGAGCGCACCGACTACCTCGGCCAGGTTCTGAACCAGGCGGCGCGGATACTGCTCTCGCCCGGTTCCGGGCCGGTTCTGCTCAGCTTTCCCTACAACGTCCAGAAGGAGATGGTGGAGGAAAGCCTGCTGGACGCCGTCAATTTCCGCGCCCCGGCGACGCACAGGCGCCCGACGCCTGCGGATGAACTGGCAGCGTTGATTGAAGCCTCCCGTTACCCCGTCATCGTTGCCGGTTATGGCTGTCTCCAGGCGGGCGCTCAGGGTGCCGTGGCACACCTGAGCGAGGCGCTCAACATCCCGGTTGCCACCAGTCTGAAGGCCAAGGGTGTGGTAGACGAAGGCGTCGGGCTGTCGCTCGGTTCGCTCGGAGTGACTTCGGACGGCCAGGCTTATCGTTACATCGTCGATCATGCCGATCTGGTGCTCTTCCTCGGCGCGGGTTTCAACGAGCGGACCAGTTACCTGTGGGACAGCAAATTGCTGGCAGGAAAAAAAATCGCGCAGATCGATATTGACGAGGCTCAGCTGGAAAAAGTGTTCAAGGCTGATCTGGCCATCCACGGCGATATCGGTGATGTCCTGAATGACGTGCTGGCAAGGGTCGCTGCCGGCAGTGCGGAGCGGAAGACGCTCGACCGGTTCTCCGGTCAGCAGGGCGGGGTGGGCGGAGCGGACTCCAAGTTCAGTTTGATCGAGCGTTTTTACGCAGAACTTGCAGCCCGCTTTCCGCAGGATGCGATGGTTTTCGACGACAACATCATCTTTGCCCAGAGTTTTTTCAAGGTGTCGCCGGGCAACCGGTATTTCCCGAACTCCGGCATTTCATCGCTCGGGCATGCCATACCGGCCGCGATCGGCGCACGTTTCGCCAGGCCGGGGCCGACCTTCGCGATCCTGGGCGACGGCGGTTTCCAGATGTGCTGCATGGAGATCATGACGGCGGTCAATTACTGCATTCCGCTCAATATCGTGGTCATCAACAATGCCACCATGGGCCTGATCCGCAAGAACCAGTACCAGCTTTATGGCGAGCGCTTCATCGACTGCGATTTCGTGAACCCGGACTTCCTTCTCCTCGCCCGGTCATTTGGCATCAATCACCGAAAGATCGAGACCGAGGCCGACATCGATGCGCTGTTTGCCCAGGCCGATCTTGCCGGCTCGATCAATCTCATCGAAATCATGCTGGACAAGAATGCCTTCCCGGACTACCTGTCAGACCGATAATCCGGAAATAGCGGCAATCGAAGAAGCGCTGTGGGCCGGCGGGCTGAACGAGGCCCTGCTGCCCGGCTATCAGGCGGCGTTTCGTGACATGGAGCAGCACATTGCCGCTCAGGATGACGATGATCGCTATCGATTCGTCGTCATGATCCCGGTGGCCGACCGGCCGCAACATTTACAGAGTTGTCTCGAAAGCCTCCTCGATCTGTGCCGGCTGTTCGGCTACGGCGGGCAGCGCGATGGCCGCTACGCGAAAGTCGAGGCCTTCATCGCTGACGACAGCGAGGCCGAAGACAATATCGCCGTCCACCGTGAACTGGCACGCCGGTTCAGCGCACAGGGACTCAACACCACCTACTTCGGTCAGCGCGAACAACTTGCGCTGCTCGATGAACTGGATGAGGACGAAAGGGCGCGACTGGCTGGCATCCTTGGCCACGCCAGGCCGGAAAGCTTTGGCCACAAGGGCTCGGCGGTCATGCGCAATATCGCCTATCTGAAGCTCAATACGCTGTGGGGACATGAGGACCGCCTGCTGTTCCACGCCATCGACAGCGACCAGGAGTTCAAGGTCAAGGTCAGTACGGTGGAGGGCGACAGGGATGTCTATGCGGTGAGCTTCTTCCACGCCCTGGATGCGATCTTCAGGCAGACTGACGCTCTGGTGCTGACCGGCAAGGTCGTCGGCGACCCGCCCGTTTCGCCCGCCGTCATGGCTGGAAATTTTCTCGATGACGTGATCGACTTCCTTCGGCAGATGGTTGCCAGCGGCGCTCATGGGCCATGCAGCCATCACCGGGCCGATACCCATCGCGAGGGCGAGGCGGCTTATCACGACATGGCCGACCTGTTCGGCTTCAAGGCGGCTGGCGAAACGTATCGCTACCGCTGCACACTGACCGGTGAACATAGCGATGCAGACTGCTTCGCCCACTTCGCTAGCCGCCTCAACCGTTTTTTCTACGGCGAACATCCCACCCGAATTTCCTACTACCAGCACTCGGGTGTGTTGGAAAGTGTTCAGCCGGCCCGGACGGTCTATACCGGCAACTACGTTTTTCGTCCGGAGGCCCTGAAGTATTTCATTCCCTTTGCCGATTTGGGTTTGCGGATGCTTGGCCCGAGTCTGGGCCGGATCATCAAATCCGAGATCGGTTCGCGTTTCGTATCGGCCAACCTGCCCATGCTGCACAAACGGACTATCGAGGAGACGGGACGTTCGGAATACAGGCCTGGTGTCGA
>JARLJM010000036.1 GCA_031291185.1 Parasulfuritortus sp.
AAGCTCGTACCCCTCGACCTCGACCCGCGCGCCTTCCCCGAGGACGCCGTGGCCCTGACCCTGGCCGCGCAGATCGGCGTAAAACTCTGGCGCGAGGGCGAGGATTTCCTCCTCGCCTGTTTCCGCAGCTTCGCTGGCGCGCTGCATCATGCTTTGTTAGAGGCTGAAGCCGAATTCGTGCCGCTCCCCGGGCGAGGTTGAAGCCCCCGCGCCAAAGCCTCCCCGCACCGTCTTATCAGGATCAGATCATGTCCAAATCGCAATATGTCTTAAAACTTTCCTGCATCAACCGGCCCGGCATCGTCGCCGCCGTCTCCACCTATCTGTTCGAGCAAGGCGGCGACATCCGCGAAGCGCAGCAATTCGACGACGCCGAAACCAGCAAATTCTTCGCCCGCATCGCCTTCGACCTGGACGGCACCAGCGACTTCGAGACCCTGCGCGCGGGCTTCGCCGCCATCGCGGCCCCGTTCGCGATGACCTACGTGATCAACGACCACACCCAGCCGCGCCGCGTCCTCCTGCTGGTCTCGAAATTCGACCATTGCCTGGTGGACCTGCTCTATCGCTGGCGCATCGGCGAGTTGGCGATGACCCCGGTCGGCATCGTCTCCAACCACAGCATCGAGCATTACGCCGGGATCGACCTCGCCGGAATTCCCTTCCACCACCTGCCGATCACCAAGGACACCAAGATGGAGCAGGAGGGGCAGATCTGGTCCCTGGTCAAGGAATCCGGCGCCGAGCTGGTCGTCCTGGCGCGCTACATGCAGGTCCTCTCGGACGCGCTGGCCGCCAAGCTGACCGGCAAATGCATCAACATCCACCACTCCTTCCTGCCCGGCTTCAAAGGCGCCAAACCCTACCACCAGGCCCACGGGCGCGGCGTCAAGCTGATCGGCGCCACCGCGCATTACGTGACCGCCGACCTCGACGAAGGCCCGATCATCGAACAGGACGTCGAGCGCATCTCCCACGCCGACACGCCCGACGATCTGGTCCGCAAAGGCCGCGACATCGAACGCCGTGTGCTCGCCCGCGCCGTGCGCTATCATCTCGAGGACAGGGTGATTCTCAACACCAAAAAGACGGTCGTCTTCACGGTCTGAGCATTTCCTGTTTGACAAATGGAAATTCTCTGTAATTATCTTACTTAACTGGTAAGAATTTGTGAAGGCGTACAAATTTGGCCGATATTCTCGACGGCAAGGCGTTTGCCGAAACCCTGCGCGCCGCCATCGCGGCGGAAGTCGCGGCACTCCCCTTTAAGCCCGGCCTCGCCGTGGTGCTGGTGGGCGACGACCCCGCCTCGCGCGTTTACGTCGCCAACAAGGCGAAGCAGACGGTGCAAGTGGGCATGCGCTCCTTCGAGCACCGCCTGCCCGGCGACACGACGCAGGAACACCTCCTGGCGCTGGTCCAGCAGCTCAATGCGGACCCGGCGGTGCACGGCATCCTGGTGCAACTCCCGCTGCCCAAACACCTGAACGCCGACAAGATCATCGCCGCGATCAGCCCGGCCAAGGACGTGGACGGCCTGACCGTGACCAACGCGGGCCTGCTCGCCGCTGGCCTGCCTGGCCTCGTGCCCTGCACCCCGCTCGGCTGCCTGCTCCTCCTGCAAGACCGTCTCGGCGACATGACCGGGCTGAACGCCGTCGTCGTGGGCCGCTCGAATCTCGTCGGCAAACCCATCGCGCAGTTGCTCTTGCAACAAAACTGCACCGTCACCATCGCCCACTCCAAAACCAAAGACCTCGGCGCGCTATGCCGCACCGCCGACATCCTGATCGCCGCCGTCGGCCGTCCCGAGATGATCAAGGGCGATTGGATCAAGCCCGGCGCCACGGTGATCGACGTCGGCATCAACCGCGTTCCCGCCGCCGAGGGTAAAACCAAGCTGGTCGGCGATGTGGACTTCGCCACGGCGGCGCCGGTCGCGGGGATCATCACCCCGGTCCCCGGCGGCGTCGGCCCGATGACCATCGCCTGCCTGTTGCGCAACACGCTGACGGCGGCAAAACGCATCGAATCTCCTCCAACCTGAAAGGCTTCGCATGACCCGTTCCTGGCGCTTCGCTGCTCTCGCGGATCGACACCGCGCCCTAGGCTCAAACCTCGAAGACTGGAACGGCATGCCCACCGCCTGGAGCTACGCCAGCGACGTGCAGAACGACCACGTCGCGATCCGCACCAAGGCCGGGCTGATGGACGTTTCG
>JARLJM010000197.1 GCA_031291185.1 Parasulfuritortus sp.
CGCATGCGCGATCAGGCGCTCACCCGCGCGGGTGCGACCCGGAACGGGTTGTTCCTGTTCGACCCGAGGCGGCACGATTACGGCGCGAAGACCTTCCTCGGCGAAACGTTCCCGGCCGGACACGGCCTGGACGAAATCGACCGGGCCATCCATTTGCTGGCCACCAATCCGGCCACCGCTCACCACATCGCCTTCAAGCTGGCGCGCCGCTTCCTGTCCGACACGCCACCCAAATCCCTGGTCGATGCCATGGCCGGCAGCTACCTGCGCAGCGGTGGAAAGATTTCAGCCACCCTGATGCCGCTCATCGCCTCGCGCGAGTTTGCCGAGTCCCTGGCCAAGCCGTCCAAGTTCAAGGAACCTGTCGATTACATGATCTCTGCTGCCCGCGCCGCCTGCTCGGGCACCCCGATCGGCAATCGATTCCTGTTGGCGGCCAGTGCGCAGGACATGGGAGCAGCCCCCTTCATGCACACCACACCGGATGGGTACGGCGTCGCCGAGTCGGATTGGCTCTCGCCAGCCGCGATGGCAAAGCGTACCCGGCTGGCCATGGCGATTGCTGCCGGGAAGGCTCCCCTGGCCAGCGGGCCGGTCGACGACGCACCGGAACCGGCCCTGCCGCGTGGCGGCGACATGAAACCGGCCTGGGCGCGAGGCACGGCCTGCGAGCCCGATGCCGATACCGTTGCCAGACTGGCCGGGCCACTCTCTGCCTCGACCCTGGCGGCCGAGACCGGTTTATCGGACAGGGAACGCATTGCCCTGATTCTGGCCAGCCCTGAATTCATGAGACGGTAAGGAGACAAAAGCATGGACAGACGTGAATTTATCAAACTGGCGCTCGCCGGCGCTGCGTTGGGACCGTACATGCGGAATGCCGCCGCTTACGAAACCCCGTCTGGATCGGCCAACGGACGCCTGATCGTGATTTTCATGCGTGGCGCACTGGATGGCCTTTTTGCCATCTCGCCGGTAAACGATCCGGCACTTCAAGCCCTGCGCCCATCGCTGGCGACGGCGGTGCTGGAGAAGGGAATACGCCTCGGTCAAACCGGTTTTGCCGCACACCCCTCCTGCGAAAAACTGGCCGGGCTGTTTACGGCAGGCGAGTTGGCGTTTGCTCCGTGCGCCGGGACGACGGATAAAAGTCGCAGCCATTTTCAGGCACAGGATTTATTCGAACTGGGAACGGGCGCCATTCGTGGCGAGTCCGGCTTCATGGCGCGCGCCGCCGAGGTGCTGGGCGGATCGGGGACAGCGATCAGCTTTACCCAGGAAATCCCGCTCAGCTTCCATGGCATGGCCATGCCGCCCGAGGTGGCGCCGCTGAGCGGCAGCGGACTGAAAATACCGCCCGGCAGACTACGCGATGCGATCCTTCGCGCCCACCACGGCTCAAGGACGGGCGACGACCTTGACCAGGCCATCGCCACGGAAACCGAAATTGAATCCAGCATGGGCATGGAAGCCGCCGCCGCGCGCGGCGCGGCCGGGGTCAATGGCTTCCCGAAGACTGCCGGTCAGATGGGCCGGATGCTGAAGGCAAACCCGAGGCTGAGTCTGGCGTTCATGGACCTGGGCGGATTCGACACCCACGTTGCGGAGGAAAACACCCTGACCAACTCGCTGGAGAATTTTTCGGAAGGCCTGGTCGCATTGAAAGAATCGCTGGGCCCGGAAGAATGGCGGCGCACCCGTGTGGTCGTCATGAGCGAGTTTGGCCGAACGGCAAGGGAAAACGGCACCCATGGCACCGACCACGGTCATGGCGGATTGGCCTTGCTTGCAGGTGGAAACATTTCCGGCGCAAAAATGATCGGCGATTTTCACGGACTGGCCGACAACGCGCTGAATGACGGCCGCGATCTGCCGGTTCTGGTGGACTGGCGCGATTTGCTGGCCCAGGCCATGCGCGCCAGCTATGGTTTCAGCGACAGGAATCTGGATCGCGTATTTCCGGCCCGCCCCCGTGCATCGGGACTCCTGGCCGCAGGGTGAAACCGATGCTTCGGCTTTCCTAACGCATCCTCTGCAACAAATCCGACAGGGTGCCGAGTGCGCCTTGATAGTCGAAGGCAGCCATCTGGCGTTCGATCTGCTTCGCGTCCGGCCCTAAGGCGGCCTGTAAAAGGGTGAGATTGGCCTTGAACAGCTTGGCCGCTGCGGTATCGCCCTGCGCCAGCAAGGGCGCCAGTTGTTTGAGCACGGCGCGCAGGGCAGCCTGCTGTTCCGGGGTGATGGCGAGCGGAACCGGTATCGGCAGGCGGGGCGGCAGGGCCGCGTTGAGGAGCGAGAGTTCGAGCTTGATGGCGTCTGTTTCGGCCTTGATTTCCTCGTCGCGCAGGGCGACGCCGGCGCTGTCCCGAAAACGATCATCCAGCCGCCCGGCCAGGACGGCCAGATGCTCCGCGCCCAGCGTGGCTCCGGTGCCCTTGAGAGTGTGGACCAGTCGCCGCGCCGTGTCCTGGTCGCCCTCGGCCAGGCTCGCGCTCAGGCGGGTCATGTCATCGGCGTGGGCTTCGGCGAAGCGACCCAGCAGCTCGATGAACAGGCCGGCATCGCCACGCAACGCGGCCAGGCCACGCGCGACGTTGA
Organism: Parasulfuritortus sp.; assembly: GCA_031291185.1. Lineage (GTDB taxonomy): Bacteria > Pseudomonadota > Gammaproteobacteria > Burkholderiales > Thiobacillaceae > Parasulfuritortus. The sequence goes on from JARLJM010000197.1 coordinate 2,599, forward strand.
TGCCCGGCGCAATGGCCAGACGCGCCAGGGCGCCGGCAGCTTCGTCCGGCAGCGCCGCGATGGGAACCACTTCGGGATGAATGGGCGGCGCTTCCGGCACCGGTGCGCGGCGGACCGGCAACCATTTGTCCAGCGTGGCATAGAACACGCCCGGCTCGACCGGCTTGGCGATAAAGTCGTTCATGCCCGCTTCCTGACACACGCGCCGGTCCTCATCGAAGGCGCTGGCGGTCATCGCCAGAATCGGCTTGCTCCGCCAGGCATCCAGGGCGCGCAGGGCACGGGTGGCGTCCAGCCCGCCCATGACGGGCATCTGCATGTCCATCAGGATCAGGTCGTAGTCCCGGCTTTGGGCCATTTTCAGGGCTTCCTCCCCGTCCGCTGCAGTTTCGACGACCAGGCCGACGCCATGCAGCAGTTCCTCCGCCACTTCGCGGTTGATGGGATCGTCTTCCGCCAGCAGCAGCCGGGCGCCAGCATGATGCTGGCGCAACTGCGCTTCGGCATTGCGGGTGTCGGTGTCCGAGAGCACGGTCATCACACCGCGCCCATGTTGCAGACGGGCGGTGAACCAGAACCGGCTGCCGACCCCGGGACGGGTTTCCGCGCCGGCCTCGCCGCCCATCAGCAGCGCCAGCCGGCGGCTGATGACCAGACCGAGACCGGTGCCGCCGTACTTGCGCGTGGTTGACGTATCGGCCTGCTCGAAGGCATGGAACAGGCGCTCCATCTTGTCCGGTTCGATGCCGATGCCGGTGTCTTCGACCTCGAAGCGCAGCAGGACACTGTCGCCCGTATCTTCCTGCAACAGGACGCGCAGGGTGATGACCCCGGATTCAGTGAACTTGATGGCGTTGCCGGCATAGTTGAGCAAGGCCTGGCGCAGCCGGGTCGGGTCGCCACGCAGCCACCCGGGTGCATCATCGAGATCGATTTCGACCTGCAAGCCCTTGGCGCGGGCCGGCTCGGCGATGATGGCCAGCACGCTGTCGAGAATGGCGGAGAGGTGAAAATCGACGCTTTCCAGTTGCAAACGACCGGCCTCGATCTTGGACATGTCCAGGATGTCGTTGATGATCGCCAGCAGGTGCCGTCCGGCGACGTCGATCTTGTCCAGTCGCCCGGCCTGATCGGGCGTGGTGGCATCGCGCCGCAACAGGTGGGTCATGCCGATGATGGCATTCATCGGGGTGCGGATCTCGTGGCTCATGTTAGCCAGAAAATTACTTTTGGCGCGATTGGCCGCCTCGGCAACGTCACGTGCGGCGGCCAGTTCCACGGTGCGTTTCCGGACGGTCTCCTCAAGGTGTTCGTTGACGCGTTGAAGTTCATCGCTGAGCCGGCGCAGCATGTCTTCGGACTGGCGCTGCGCCGTCACGTTCAGGTGCATGACGACTGCGCCGTTGCGGCGGTCCTCGGCCATGGGCGCGACCGTCATCAGAAACTGGCGCGGCTCGGTCGGCGAGGGACAGTCGTATTCGAACGAAAAGCGCGTGCTCTCGCCGCTCAGCACGGCCCGGATGCCGGCCGCTGCCTGCTGTGCGTTGAGTGCGCCTTCGCCCTGCGCCCGATCGCAGACCTCCAGATAATTGACGCCGATGGCGAATTCCGGGCCGTGCAGTTCGTTTTCGCGCGCGAACCGGCGCCAGGCCTCGTTCACCGAGATCACCACACCCTGGCTATCGAGCAGCGCGATGTGCGCCGGTAGCGCGTTGAGGACCGCCGCCTGTTTGGCCGCCTCGCTGTCGCGCAAGTGATCCTGCGCGTTCTGCAACAGGAACATCCGGCCGTTGTGATCCGCCACCGCATCGACCTCGCCGGCGGTCAGCGCCTCCAGCCGTTGCCCGGTGGCGTGCAGGGTCTGGATCAGCGCCGCGATTTCCGCGTCCGCGTCGGGTCTCAGCGGCGCCGGGTTCGGATTCATGGCATAGCGACCGCCAGCCCCAGGGCATGCAGGAGAGGCTCGGTCTGACTGAGCGTGCCGACGATCTTACTGACCGGGAGCGGTGCCAGTTTGACCAGGGTCGGCGTCATGAAAATGCCATCGGCCAGGGCGCGCATCGGCTCCAGAAACACGTCCACGACTTCGATCCGGTGCCGATCGGGCAGGTGCGTCCGGCACAGTGCGCCAAGATTGGCCAGCGCCTGCGCGGAGTTCAGCGCCTCGCCCGCGATATAGAGCCGGAACGTATACATGACGGGGCGGGTCATGGCGATTTCGCCGCTGGCTCGGGCTTGGCCGCGTCGGCCCCGCGCAACTCGTCCATCCGGGTTCGGCTGCGCGAAAACTCGCCTTCGCGGCTCTCGGTGGCATGGACCAGCACCGTCTTTTCGAGTTGCTTGGCCATCAGCTCGACCTGGAGCGATTTGATGCGTACCTCAAGTTCAGCTTCCTCGGCATCGAGCTTGACCCGCTTGAGCCGCACGGCAACCTCGTTGGCCTCGTGCGCGGCCCGTTCAGCACGTTCCTTTTCCCAGCGCAGGGTGCCCATCAAGACCTCGCCGCCCGCCGTGTAGGTGTCGGCCAGGGTCACGCCGGCATCGCTCAGGATCAGCTCGCGCACTTGGTTGGAATGCGCCGTGCCGCGCGACTTGATGATTGACAGGCCCCGGTTGCGCTCGCCGGCCTGGACCAGATAGTTGAGGTGAATCCAGGTGTCCACCAGGGTCGAAATCTGTAACGGCGAACTGCCCTCGGCCAGGTTCGACATTTCGTCCAGCAAGCGGGTGCAGACCAGCGTGGTGCCCGACGCCTTGGACCAGTCGATCAGGCGTTCGGCCACGCTGTGTGCGCTCATGTCAGTGCCGGAGCGGGACCAGGTCGAGATGGGGTCGATGACCAGGCAGCGGGTGCCATGTTCCTTGGCCAGGGTCTTGATGCGCGCCAGATAGGTCTCGGCACTGCCGGTGATGGCGCGGGCCGAGACCATGCGCAAGCGTCCGTTCTTCACATAACGCTGCAACTGGATGCCGACCGAGGCCAGGTTGCGAATGACCTCGGTGCCGTCCGAGTCGAAACTGACGAACAGGGTGCGCTCGCCGCGTTTGCAGGCAGCTTCGGCAAACGCGCCGCTCAGGGTCGTCTTGGCGGTACCGGAAAAGCCGGTGATCAGAATGCTTGCGCCGCGATAGTAGCCGCCGCCGAGCATGGTATCGAGTCGCTGAACGCCGCTCGACACGCGCTCGCTGGTGACGCTGACATCGACCCGGTCCAGCGTGCGTGCCACGACCACCTCGAAGCCGGTCTTGCCGATCAGGAACGGGGCTTCGTTTTCATCAAAGCCGGAGCCCCGATACTTAAGCACGCGCAGGCCGCGCTGCGACACGCCCAGCACGACGCTGTGGCTGAGGATCACGGCGCAATCGACCATGAATTGCATGAAGCCGAACGGCTCCTGGGTAATGGAACTGGTCTCGTCCCCACCCGACTTCAGCGTGATGATGCCGGTCAGGCCGCGCGCCAGCAGCCATTCATACAGGCGGTAAATCTCCCTCCGTTTCGCCACCGGGTCGGACAGCAGGGCCAGGACGATATCCAGGGCATCGAACACGATGCGCCGTGCGCCCATATGCTTGATCTGGGCATCGAGCGCTGCCAGCATTCCGCCGAGATCGAAATCACCCGACTGAAGCAGATCGGAGCAGGGCTGCGCATCCAGAAAGAAGAGTTTCTTTTTCTGCAACTCGGCCAGATTCCAGCCGAAGCTTTCGGCATTCGCCACAATGCGCGCCGACGTCTCCTCGAAGGCGACAAAGATGCCTGGCTCGCGACACGCCTGCACGCCATGGGCCAGGAACTGCAGCGCAAGGATGGTCTTGCCCGAACCTGGCCCCCCGACCAGCAACGTGGTGCGACCGCCAGGCAACCCGCCGCCTGTGATCTCATCCAGACCGGCAATCCCGGTCGGCGCTTTGGCAGACATTTTTTTCACGGGAATGGCTTGAGCGGCTTTCATGGGTACCTTCCTGTATCTTGGTCAGCGGACAGCGCGCCCGCCGCCCACGTCCATGCATTCTCTGTCTGCTTCGACGGAGAATCTGTTCGGCAACGCTCATAGCGGGAAATCGGTTTCAGGAACAGGCGGCAGGCGCGCGATGGCCCATGAAAAACGCCCTGTGAACAGGGCGTCAGGGGTGATGCGTTGAAAGCCTTTATAGCCTAGAACGGAATGTCGTCATCCAGATCGTTGATGTCGCTGCCGCCGGACGGCTTGGCGCGCGACTGGCTGGCGCTGCTGGAACCGCTGTCCATCGGCGCGTTGTCGTAATCGGCGCTGCCGCCACCGCCGCCCCGGCCACCCAGCATCTGCATCCGGTCGCCGCGAATTTCGGTGGTATAGCGGTCGTTGCCATCCTTGTCCTGCCACTTGCGGGTACGCAGGCTGCCTTCGACGTAGAGCTGGCTGCCTTTTTTCAGGTACTGGCCGCAGATCTCGGCGGTCTTGCCGAAGAAGGCGACCGAGTGCCATTCCGTGACTTCCTGCATGTCGCCGGACTTGTCCTTGAACTTGTCGGTGGTGGCGATGCGCAGGTTGGCGACGGCGTCGCCGCTGGGCAGATAGCGCATTTCCGGGTCGCGGCCCAGATTGCCGATGATGATTACCTTGTTTACCGAAGCCATTTATGTGTTTCCCCTATTCAACAGATGTGTGATGCCTTCTTCGTCCCACCCGGTCTGGCTGACCTTGAGCATGACTGTACCTTCTTCGTGCAACACGGTCACCGCCTCGACGCCGGTGAAGATTGCCAGTTGCCCGGCCAGCTTTTCAGCCTCGGCCGCGGTCATGGCACCAATGTGGAACATCTGGGTCTTGACCCGCGGCGGCGGGGTCATGCTCATTGCCAGACCGGCCCAGATCAGCATCAATACGGCGCAGAAGACGAATACGGCGTAATAGCCGACATGCTGGACCAGCAAGCCGCCCACGGCCGCGCCGGTAAACAGGCCGATGGCCTGGGAGGTATTGTAGACGCCCATGGCGGTACCCTTGGCCTCGGGCGGCGCGATCTTTGAAATCAGCGACGGCAGGCTCGCTTCCAGCACATTGAAGGCAATGAAGAACAGCAACAGGGCCAGGGCCACGCCCCAGAACACATTCATCGTCGCGGCCAGGGTCAGCTGGGCCAGCACCATCAGCAACACCGAGCCGACCAGGGTCTGTTTCAGCTTGCCTTTCTTTTCGCCAAAGATGATCACCGGCACCATGAAGACAAAGGAGATGATCACCACCGGCAGGTAGACCTTCCAGTGATCGGGGGCCTGGAGTCCGTCGTGAATCAGGGCGAAGGGCACCACGTTGAACATGGCCATCTGCGAGGCGTGCAACGCGAAGATACCCCAGTTCAGGCGCAGCAGTTCCGGATTGCGCAGCACGTCCTTGAACCGGGCCGGATTGGACTCGGCATCGGAGTGGAACGCCGTCTTGCCCGGATTCGGCGTCACGAACAGGATGACCAGGATGGCCAGCAGGGACAGGATGCCGGTCATGTCGAACATGCCGGGAATGCCGATCCAGCGGTAGATGGCCGGCCCGGCCGCGAGCGACACCGCAAACGACAGGCCGATGGTGCTGCCGATCAACGCCATGGCGTGGGTCCGCTTTTCTTCCCGGGTCAGGTCGGCCAGCAGCGCAGTGAGTGCCGCCGAAATGGCGCCGGCGCCCTGAATCGCCCGGCCCACGACGATCCCCTCGATGCTGGTCGCCGAGCCCGCCATGAAGCTGCCGGCGGCGAACAGCAGCAGGCCGAAGATGATCACCGGCTTGCGCCCGATCTTGTCCGACGCCATACCGAACGGGATCATCAGAACCGCCTGGGTCAGGCCGTACATGCCGAGGGCCAGACCTATCAGGGCATGGTTGTCGGTCAGGGTTTTTGCATACAGGGCGAACACAGGCAGGATCAGGAACATGCCGAGCATGCGCAAGCCGAAAATACCCGCCAGTGACGTCGCGGCGCGGCGTTCGCCGGAGGTCATCGGATTTGAATCTGAACTCATTGTTGGGCTACCCATCGAAAGTGCTTAATATTAACCGTTTTCCTACCTGGCCTTAACCACGATGATCCGAGTCCGGGGTGCGCGCACCCACAATCTGAAGAACGTCAGTCTCGACTTGCCACATCATCGGCTCGTAGTCATTACCGGCCTGTCCGGCTCGGGCAAATCGTCCCTGGCCTTCGATACCCTGTACGCGGAAGGGCAACGGCGCTATGTCGAATCGCTGTCCGCCTACGCCCGCCAGTTCCTGCAACTGATGGAAAAACCGGACGTGGA
>JARLJM010000037.1 GCA_031291185.1 Parasulfuritortus sp.
GACCATTTTTCATCGAGGCTTATGAGCTTGTCGGCATCGGCAAAGCGGGGTGGTTTGGCTTTCATCGTCAGCCGGATGAAATGGTGGTTGAACGTGTCGAGCGCGATGTGCATGGGCCGGATGTCACCCTGCTCGATCGAGCGTTTCTTGCTGCGCAGGTAAAGGTCGAAATCGGCGCCCTGCATGGTCTCGTCCCAGGGGCCGAGTTTCTCCAGGCCGGATCGGGTCATCATCACGGTATTGCCGACGAAACCTTCGGACGCTTGAAGTTTGAAGCGTGCGTAACGCTCGGCGCAGAAGCCTTCCCAGTCGCCACGGTACATCCAGCGGTGCATCAGGCGCAGGCTGAAAGGCGTAATGCCGATCAGGGAGCACGCGCCTTTGATCCGCTTCCAGCGCCGCTTGATCGCCTGCGTCGCTTCCTGTGTTTCGAGTTGCTCCAGACCGCAACAGGTTGCGACTTCCAGCCCGTTGGCCGTCATGTTGTCCATGAGGTGGCGGTCCCAGTCCGGGCTGACGATGATGTCGTTGTTGAGGAAGCCGAGCCAGTCGCCCTGGGCGACCGCGATGCCCTGATTCTGGGTGACCGGGTAGGAATAATTCGCGGCGTTGCGGATGACTCGCGCGCCGACGCTCTCGAAGAATTCGGCGCTGCCATCGGTAGAGGCGTTGTCGATGATGATCAACTCGAACGGCGTAGCCGTGTAGCGCTTGAGGTGCTCCCAGAACAGCCGATTGACCGGCAGCTGGTTATGTATGGCGGTGATGATGCTGAGCATGGGGTTCCTGTGGGAAAATGAAGGCCATGCCTTCCGACTGCCCGAAATAACCGATTCCCATGCGTATCCTGGTCGTCAAGACGACATCGCTGGGCGACTTGGTCCATATGCTGCCCGCACTGACCGAGGCCGCCGCTGCATGGCCCGGCTTGCGTGCCGACTGGGTGGCCGAGGAGGGATTTGCAGCAGTTCCAGCCTTGCATCCGGCCGTTGACCGGGTGATTCCGGTCGCATTGCGCCGCTGGCGGAAAAGCCCGCTTTCAGGTGCAGTGCGTCGGGAATGGGGCGAGTTCATCACATCCTTGCGTTCTGAAAACTACGATCTGGTTCTGGACAGTCAGGGCCTGCTTAAAAGCGCACTGTTGGCTGCTTTCGCGCATGGCCCGGGTGCAGGGCTGGATTTTGCCAGTGCCCGGGAGCCCTTGGCGAGTCTTGTTTATCGGCACCGTTATGCGGTTCGACCGGAATTGCACGCCATCACCCGCAACCGGGTGCTGACTGCGCAGGCACTGGGGTATGCCATGGCGGCTGAGACGGAGTTCAGTTATGGCGTGACGCCATCCATGGCCGGTTCGCTGGCGTTGCCGGCCCGCTTCGTGCTGATCCTGCACGGCACCGCACGGCCGGAAAAGGAATATCCGGAAGCGCACTGGCGGGAATTGATCGGGTGCCTGAACGAATCCGGCCTGTCGGTCGTGCTGCCTTGGGGCAATGAGCGGGAACATGCGCGGGCGGACCGCCTGGCGGCAGGCTGCTCCGGAGCGCGGGTGCTGCCCAGGTTGAATCTTGCGGACATGGCGTCGGTGCTGGGCCAGGCCAGCGCGGTAGTGGGGGTGGATACCGGGCTCATGCATCTGGCGGCGGCATTCCGCAAGCCGGGCATCGGGCTCTACCCGGTGACGCCGCCGGCACGATTCGGGGCCTGGTCCGAACCCGGGGCGCCGATCATCGAGAATCTGTCCGATCCGGAAGCCATGATGCCGGCGAAGGTGGCGGTAAAACTTGAGAAGCTGCTTTCCGAACCGTTTTAGCGAGTCAGTTCGCGGAAGATGTCAACAGCCCGAAGTTTGCGCGTTAGCGTCATAAACCTGGACAGATCGGTGCACTTTACGGCAGAATTCGCCGGCCTCAACTCGCCCATGCGGCTCAATCCGATGCCCAGAAAGCGCACATCCCGACCGGCAGTTCCCAATAATCCGCCTGCGGAAGCCCGCACGATACTGGTTTTGCATGGCCCCAACCTGAATTTGCTGGGTACCCGTGAGCCCGAACATTACGGCAGCGAGACCCTGATCGATATAAACCAGGCCCTGAAAGAGCAGGGTCAGGCGGCAGGCGTGGCGGTCGAGTGTTTTCAGAGCAATGCCGAGCATGCGCTGATCGACCGCATCCACGCTGCCCGGGACGCACGTGTCGGTTTCATCATCATCAATCCTGCCGCCTTTACCCACACCAGCGTTGCGCTACGTGATGCCTTGGCGGCAGTGAAAATCCCGTTCATCGAGGTGCATCTGTCCAATGTCCATGCCCGCGAGGCCTTCCGCCATCATTCGTACCTTTCCGACCTGGCGGTGGGTGTCATCAGCGGGCTGGGTGCAAACGGCTATCTGTTTGCCTTGGGCTATGCACTCCACGCCTTGGAGGAAGACTAAATGGATCTACGCAAGCTGAAGAAACTCATCGACCTGGTTCAGGAGTCCGGCATTGCCGAACTGGAAATCACGGAAGGCGAGGAAAAGGTCCGGATCACCCGCGCCGTGGCTGGTGGCGGCAATTTCTATTCCATGCCCATGGGCGGCATGCCGATGATGGCCCCCGCGGCACCGGCAGGCGCTGTCGCAGCACCAGCGGCGGCCGTGGCAGAAGTGCCGGCCGAGCCGGAAGGCCATACGGTCAAGTCGCCGATGGTGGGTACGTTCTACCGTTCCCCGTCGCCGGGCGCCAAGGCATTCGTCGAAGTGGGTCAGCAAGTCAATGCAGGCGACACCCTGTGCATCATCGAAGCCATGAAGCTGATGAACGAGATCGAGGCGGATGTCAGCGGTGTGGTCAAGGCGATCCTGGTCGAAACCAGCCAGCCGGTCGAGTATGGCGAGCCGCTGTTCATCATCGGCTAAGCCCCTGGAGGCCACTCAATGTTCGAAAAAATTCTGATCGCCAATCGGGGCGAGATAGCCTTGCGAATCCAGCGTGCCTGTCGCGAGATGGGCATCAAGACCGTCGCGGTGCACTCCGAGGCCGATGCCGAAGCCAAATACGTCCGCCTGGCCGACGAGTCGGTCTGCATCGGGCCTGCTCCGTCGGCCAAAAGTTACCTGCACGTGCCCGCCATCATCGCCGCGGCCGAGGTGACCGACGCCGAGGCGATCCACCCCGGTTATGGTTTCCTGTCCGAGAACGCTGACTTCGCCGAGCGGGTCGAGCAGTCCGGTTTCGTCTTCATCGGTCCGCGTCCGGAAACCATCCGCCTGATGGGCGACAAGGTCTCCGCCAAGGATGCCATGAAGGAGGCCGGCGTGCCGTGCGTACCCGGCTCCGACGGGGCGCTGGGCGAGGATACCGACGAGTGGATGCGGATGGCCAACGACATCGGCTACCCCATCATCATCAAGGCGGCCGGTGGTGGCGGCGGGCGCGGCATGCGCGTGGTGCATACCGACGCGGCCCTGATCCAGTCGGTGCAGATGACCCAGAACGAGGCCGGCGCGGCGTTCAACAATCCGGTCGTGTACATGGAGAAATACCTCCAGAATCCGCGCCACATCGAGTTTCAGGTGCTGGCCGACGAACATGGCAACGCCGTTCATCTGGGCGAGCGCGACTGCTCCATGCAGCGCCGCCACCAGAAGGTGCTGGAAGAAGCGCCCGCGCCCGGGCTCGACACCAAGCTGCGCAACAAGATCGGCGAGCGTTGCGCCGAGGCCTGCCGGAAGTTCGGCTACCGGGGCGCCGGCACATTCGAATTCCTGTATGAAAACGGCGAGTTCTACTTCATCGAGATGAACACCCGGGTCCAGGTCGAGCACCCGGTCACCGAGCTGATCACGGGCATCGACATCGTTCAGGAAACGATCCGTATCGCGGCGGGTGAAGCGCTCTCGGTCAAGCAGAAGGACATCCACTTCCGCGGCCATGCAGTCGAATGCCGGATCAATGCCGAAGACCCGTTCACCTTCGTGCCTTCGCCCGGCCGCATCACGCTTTACCACGCCGCCGGCGGGCCGGGTATCCGGATCGATTCGCACGTCTACCAGAATTACTACGTGCCGCCGCATTACGACTCGATGATCGGCAAGCTGATTTCCTACGGCGCCACCCGTGACCAGGCTATCGCCCGGATGCGCGTGGCGCTGTCCGAGATGATCGTGCAGGGCATCAAGACCAACATCCCGCTGCACCAGGAGTTGCTCAATGATGCCGCCGTGTTGCAGGGCGGGATGAGCATCCATTACCTGGAACAAAAGTTGGCCGCGCAAAAGGGATAGTTTCCAAGATGGCCTGGCTGTCCCTCAAACTGGCGGTGGACGGTGATCAGGCCGATGCCCTCTCTGATGCGCTGATGGAAGCAGGCGCACTGTCGGTCTCGACCGAGGATCGCGACGCCGGCACCGAGGCCGAGGAAGCTCAATTCGGCGAGCCGGGGCTGGCCGACCCAAAATCCTGGAAACACAACTGGGTGGTGGCGCTGCTCGATGGCGATGCCGATGTGCCGGCGTTACTGGCCAGCCTGAACCTTCCCGAAGCCATCGAATATCAGGTCGAGGCCGTGCCCGAGCAGGACTGGGTCCGGCTGACCCAATCCCAGTTCGATCCGATCCGGATATCCAATCGGCTCTGGATAGTGCCTTCCTGGCATGAAACCCCTGATGCCGACGCGATCGCCATCGTGCTTGATCCCGGACTGGCCTTCGGCACCGGCAGCCATCCCACCACACGCTTGTGCCTGCAATGGCTGGAGGCAAACCTGCGACCGGGCGAGACGGTGCTCGATTACGGCTGCGGCTCGGGCATCCTGGCCATCGCTGCCGTCAAGCTGGGTGCCGGCCGGGTGGTCGGCGTGGACATCGACCCGCAGGCGGTGGAGGCGGCTCAGGACAACGCCCGACGCAATGCCGTCCAGGCTGATTTCCGCCTGTCCGGCGATCTGCCCGAAGGCGAATACGACGTGGTGGTCGCCAATATCCTGACCAATCCGCTCAAGGCGCTCATGCCCCTGCTGGCGGCGCGCGCGCGTCCGGGCGGCCGCATCATCCTGTCCGGCATCCTGGAGGCCCAGGCGGAGGAAGTGATGGCGATCTATTCCGCGGCCTTCGAAATGCGCCACGCTGCCGTCGACGAGGGCTGGGCCCTGTTGACGGGCACGCGGAAATAAATGCTTATCCGAACGATGACCGAACGCCCCGTCAAGCCATGCTGACCACTTGCCCGGAGTGCCGGACCACCTTCCGCATCGCCCACGACCAGCTGGAAATCCGGCGTGGCCTGGTGCGGTGTGGCTATTGCCGGGCGGTGTTCAACGCCTACGATACGCTGCTGCCCGAATTCGAGCCGCCGACGCGAGCGGAGGCCAGTGCAATCCCGCAGGTCGCTTACCCGGAAGAGGCGCTTGCCGAGGTGGCCAGCGAACCCGCGCCAAGCCCGGTACCGTCGGAGCCGGCTGTCATTGATACATGGCGGGAGGAGTCCGGGCCGGCGCCGGCTGAAGACCCGTTCCTGGCGGTGGGGGGAGAGGTCCCCAGGCTGGACATGTATCAGGAAGTGAGCAGCCTGGGCCAGGAGGACCGGCCGGCGCCCGAATCGCCGTTGCCTTTCCTGAGTCCGGACGAAACCCCCGACGCCATTCTCCTTTCCGACCTGCCGACGCGTGCCCGGATCGAGCCAGAGACCGGGACAGGAATGCGCTATCTGTTCGGTTTTCTCAGTTTCATGCTGATCGTTGCGTTGTTCGGTCAACTGGCCTATTTCCTGCGCGGACCGATTGCGGAATGGTTGCCCGAGTCCCGGCCGGTGCTGGAGCAGGCCTGTCATGTTTTGGGCTGCACGGTTCCCTTGAACCGGCAACTTGAATTGCTGAAGGTGGAGTCATCTTCCCTGGAGACCGACCCGGAGCAACCGACTCGCGCCAAGCTGAAGGTCAATTTCAGCAACCGTTCGCGTTCGGTTCAGTCCTGGCCGTGTTTCGTTCTCCGCCTGAGCGATCTGAAAAACTCGCCGCTGGCCCAGCGGGTCTTCTGGCCGAAGGATTATTTGCCGAAAACCAAGTCGGAAAGTGCCGGCATGGCGCCGATGAGCGAACTGGAATTCCAGCTTGATCTCGATCTTGGCGGTTTGTCGGCATCAGGCTATGAGGTCAAGCCTCAATACCCCTGATGGTACGGACGGGTGTCACAAAAATCGCCTTGCCCCCCCATAAGTCGGGGGGGATAATCGCCGTCCCTTTTTTGTAATCAAACTTTCTTCTTGGGGGAATGGGCCATGTCCGAACCGACAGGCGCTTCTGTTCTCACTAAGACCAGTCCGGCCTTGCCGGTTGACTGGTACTTCGACCCGAAACTTTACGCGCTGGAGCAGAAACTCCTGTTCGAAAACGGACCGGGGTACGTGGGACACGAACTGATGGTGCCCGCCACGGGCGATTACCATGTGCTGGACTGGCTGCACGGCGGCGGCAAGATGCTGGTGCGCAATGACGCGGGCGTCGAACTGATGTCCAACGTCTGCCGCCACCGCCAGGCCCAGATGCTGAAGGGCCGGGGTACGGCCAAACACATCGTCTGCCCGTTCCATCGCTGGACCTACGATCTGGAAGGCGAGCTGATGGGTGCGCCCCAGTTCCCCGAAAATCCCTGTCTGCATCTGGGCAAGAAGGCCCTGCAAGGCTGGAACGGCCTGCTGTTCGAAGGCAAGCGTGATGTCATCGCCGACCTGTCGAAGATGGCCGCGGCCAGGGACCTCGACTTCTCCGGCTACGTCTACGACCGCACGGTGATCACCGACTACAAGTTCAACTGGAAGACCTTCATCGAGGTCTATCTGGAGGACTACCACGTCGTGCCCTATCACCCCGGCCTCGGCCAGTTCGTCAACTGCGATGAGCTGAACTGGGAATACGGCGACTGGTGGTCGGTGCAGACCGTCGGCGTCAACCACGCCCTGGCCCGGCCCGGCAGCGAGATCTACCAGCGCTGGAGCGAGCAGGTGCTGCGCTACCGCGACGGCAAGCCGCCCGAGCACGGTGCCATCTGGCTGACCTATTACCCGAACATCATGGTCGAGTGGTATCCGCACACGCTGTGCGTCAGCACCATCGTTCCGACCGGCGTCGAGTCCTGCCTGAACGTGGTCGAGTACTACTATCCGGAAGAGATCGCGCTGTTCGAACGTGAGTACGTCGAGGCCGAACAGGCGGCTTATCGCGAGACGGCGGTCGAGGACGATGACATCTGCTACGGCATGCACAACGGCCGCAAGGCCTTGTACGAGCAGGGCATCAGCCAGGAAGGCCCGTACCAGTCGCCGACCGAGGACGGCATGGTGCACTTCCATGAGTGGTACCGGCGCATCATCGAACCGCATTTGTGATTTTCAGTCTGACCCGAAGCGGCCGCCCTGTGCGGCCGTTTTCATAATCGAGGCTGGCGCGCACAATGTCGTCCAGACCTGACGGAGCGAGTGGCAATGCGAATACTGGTGATTGAAGACGACGCGAAGATTGCCGAACTGGTGGTCAAGGGGCTGCGCCAGGTGGGCTATGAGGCAGAGCATGCAGCCGATGGAAAGATGGGCCTCGACCGCCTGCGCGAGCCTGGATGGGATGCAGCGGTGGTCGATATCATGCTGCCCTTCATCGACGGCCTGACACTGGTCCAGTCAGCCCGCCAGACCGGCGTGACCACGCCGATCATCTTTCTGTCCGCCAAGCGGGAACTGGACGACCGGATTCGGGGTTTGCAAGCTGGCGGCGACGATTACCTGGTCAAGCCCTTCGCCTTTTCCGAACTGCAGGCGCGCATACAGGCCCTGATCCGGCGGGCCAGCGGCGTGGCGGAACCGGTCAAGCTGATCGCGGGCGAACTGGAAATGGATCTGGTGCGGCGCAAGGTTACCCGCGCCGGACGCGAAATCCAGCTCCAGCCACGGGAGTTCACGCTGCTTGAATATCTGCTACGGCATCGTGGCAGCGTGGTATCCAAACTCACCCTGATCGAGCATGTCTGGGATTACAGTTTCGATCCACAGACCAGCGTGGTCGAAACTACGGTCAGCCGGTTGCGCACCAAGTTGCAGGAAGGTACCGACGGGGGGGGCGACCTGATCCGCACGGTGCGTGGAGTGGGCTATGCCTTCGGTGCCTGAACGGCCAGTTCATGAGCGTTCCATCGCGCTCAAGCTCACCCTTTTCTATGCGGTTTTCTTCGGGATACTGGCCTTGGCCGGCGGCGTGTTGCTGTTTCAACTGGTGCGGGGGCATGTACTCGGGGAACTGGATGACGATATCGCCAGGCAGAAGGACGAGTTCGTCCGGGTTGTCACGCAGGGTGAGGAACTGACGACCCTGGTGGGCGAGTTCGATGCCTACGAAGCTTCATGCGGCAAGTCGGACTGCTTTGCCCGCCTGACCGACAAGACTGGTGCAGTGCGCTTGTCCACCGATATGTCGATGTGGCCGAAGATGCCTTTGCCGGGGCCACTTTTGCGTGGTCGCCCCGGCTCGGCCCCGCAGTTTTCGACCGTGGACCTGCCGGACGATCGGCGCAAGGCGCGTTTGCTCTCGGTATTCATCCCTGCGCATGGTTACTTGCAACTCGGAGTATCGCTGGCTGAAAGCGAGTCCCTGTTCGACCATTTCCGTCGTTATGGCGTGCTGATCCTGGCCACGATGCTGAGCCTGGGAGCCTTGATCGGCTGGGTGCTGGCGCGCAAGGCGATGGAAGGGGTCGAGGCGGTGACGCGGGCCTCGCGCAGCGTGGCATCGGGACATTTCTCGGAGCGGGTCGATGTCTCAGGCCATGGTCGCGAGATCGACGAACTGGTGCGTTCCTTCAACCTGATGGTGGAGCGGGTACAGTCGGTGATGGGCGAGATGCGCCAGGTTAGCGACAATATTGCGCACGACTTGCGCAGCCCGCTGACCCGCATTCGCGGGCTGGCCGAAAATGCGGCGATCAATTGCGAAACGCACGCCGATGGCGCCGTTCTGGCCGGCGATATTGTCGACGAGTGCGACCGCTTGATGCAGACCATCAACACCATGCTTGATATCTCCGAGGCGGAGACGGGCGTGGGTCGACTGCATCGCGATCCGGTAAACATGGTTGAACTGGTCGATCAGGCCGGCGAACTGTTCGCCGGGGTCGCCGAAGACAAAGGCGTGACCTTGACGGTCGAACATCAGGAGGCCATTCATCCCGTCCAGGGCGACCGGCGCAAGCTGCAAAGGGTGATCGCCAATCTCATCGACAATGCGCTCAAGTACACCCCCAGAGGCGGCCAGGTGCGGGTCGGTCTGAGGAACGAGCCCGGCCGCGTCCGCATCGAGGTGAGCGATACCGGCATCGGCATCGAGCCGAGGGATCTGCCGCGTATCTTCGAGCGCTTCTACCGCTGCGATCAAAGCCGGCATCAGCCTGGAAACGGGTTGGGTCTGAGTCTGGCGCAGGCCATCGCCCGTTCGCATGGCGGTGGCCTGTCGGTCGATTCCCGACCCGGGAAGGGGAGCGTCTTCAGCCTGATTCTGCCGGCGTGACAGACTCGGGAGGCGCTGATTAATTCGTCATGCCCGCGTAGGCAGGCATCCAGTTTCTTGATTTAACTGGGTTTCCGCCTACGCGTGAATGACGAAATGCAAAAAAACAGCACAACCCTAAACCTGCGCCACGTGCTCCAGTAGCGAAGCTTTGAGCACGTGGATACACGAGCCGGTGACTTGAATCACGTCGTCTTTCTTCAGGTGCTGCAAGGCACGCGAAAAACTCGCGTTCGACATCCCGAGGTTGGCTGCGATATCCAGTTTCCGGGCGGGTAGCTCGAAACTGAAACTCTCGCTCGGCACCCTGGGCCTGAACTCCATGAGATAGGCCGCGACCCGGGACAGGTCGGTCCGCCTTGAACTCGTCGCCAGCATCTGCATGACCTCGAGCCGGCGTTGAGCCAGATGCCTGAGCACTTCCCAGCTCAATTCAGGCACCTTCTTTATTTCGTGCAGCCAGCGGGCGCCATCAATCACCAGAACCTTGCTCTTGCGGGTCGCGACAGCCCGGTAGGGGGCGGCCGTCTGCGTCAGCAAGACGGACTCGCCCAGGGTCATGACGGGGTCGATGATCCGGAGTGAACGGACGGTGTCGGTGGTGGGCAGGCCCAGATGAATTTGTCCATCGAGCACGGCGTACACATTGCGCGCGGCGGTGGGGCCATGCTCCACCAGGACATCATCTTTTCTGAGTGTCATGACGTGCGAGCGTTCGCCAAGCCGACTCAGGGCCTCGTCAGACATGCCCTGAAAATAGGCGATACGGCTCAATATCTGGCAAACATTTTCGGAGACTTGGACAGGGGCTCTCATGAGCCCAATTATGCGAGCCTTGGGCCAGGATTTGTTTACCGTTTGGTAAGGTCAGAAAAAGTTGCATTCCAGCAACAGCGGTTTTCTTGACGATTGTCAAAGACACGGAGATCACACTGGATAAGCACGTCCGGTTATCTCATAACGTCACTTAGCGCGATTGTCCCCCGCCCAGGCAGATTAAAAAGAACGTACTGGGTCAGATCGCAAATTTGGTGAAAGAGTTCCTTGAGGAGAGAGTCATGCAGGCAAATTTACATCCAAGCATCCTACACATCCGGGGTTTGGCCCCTTTTGCCGCGCATCGGCTCATCAATAAATTTCCCCACTCGAATTTCAAAATAATCACCGGTTTGCTTTAGCACCGGTCAGCCAAGATTCGAAGCCGTTTGTTTAATCCTGTAGACCTCTAGTTGGAGCGAAAAATGCAGATCTGGAGCCTGAGTCGTTCAGTAATGCTGTGCTGTACCTTGTTGTTGTCCTCGTGGTCCGCGTTAGCGGCCGACCTTACCACTCCGGCTGGCCGGCTTGATGCGGACAAGGCCTGTACGACCTGTCACGATGAAAACTGGAAGTACCCTGTCCTGCGTATCTATCAGACGCCCCATGGCGTGCGCGGCGATTCACGTGC
>JARLJM010000198.1 GCA_031291185.1 Parasulfuritortus sp.
ATATTCGGCTGGCACGTTGACCGTTTTCGAAATCGCGGAATCGACGTAGGGCGCGACCGCCGCGACCATCTTCATGTGGTCCATGGCGGAGATTTCCAGCGCGGTGACGAAGCTGGAAGGCAGGTGTTCCATGTCGCCGCCCTGATCGCGGTAAGCCCGGTAGGCATTGTCCTCGACCTGGTACTCCTTGGTGCTGCCGTCGGGCATGCGCTTCTTGCGGGTGTAATACCAGGAGAACGGCGGCTCGATGCCGTTGCTGGCGTTGTCGGCGAAGGCGAGCGAGATGGTGCCGGTGGGCGCAATGGAGAGCAGGTGCGAATTGCGGATGCCGTATTCGCGGATGTCGACCTTGATCTCTGCCGGCAGACGCGAGGCGAAGCTGTTGCCGGACAGGTAGAGGTCACGGTTGAACAGCGGGAACGCGCCGCGTTCCCGGGCCAGTTCGACCGACGCCTTGTAGGCCTCGTCGCGCATGAATTCGGCCGCCTGGCCCGCGAAGGCGCGAGCCGCGTCGGTGTCATAGCGCAGGCCGAGCATGACCATGGCATCGCCCAGGCCGGTGAAGCCGAGGCCGACGCGGCGCTTGGACTGGGCCTCGGCGTTCTGCTTGTCGAGCGGCCAGGCGGTCAGGTCAAGCACGTTGTCGAGCATGCGCACGGCGGTGGCAACGGTCTTGCCCAGACCGGCGAAATCAAACTCGGCCTCGGGCAGGAAGCCGGACTTCACGAACCGGGTCAGGTTGATCGAACCCAGGCAGCAGCAGCCGTAGGGCGGCAAGGGTTGTTCGCCGCACGGGTTGGTCGCCTCGATGGTCTCGCAGTAACCGAGGTTGTTGTCCTTGTTGATGCGGTCGAGGAACAGCACGCCCGGCTCGGCATGGTCGTAGGTCGAGTGCATGACCTGGCCCCAGAGCTCGCGCGCCTTGACCTTGCGGTAGACCCACAGCCCGTCGCCGCGCTGGTAGGCGCCGGCGGCCATCTGCTCGTCACCGGGAGTGGCCTTGTGCACCAGTTCGACATCGCCGTCGTCCTGCACCGCCTGCATGAACACATCGGTGACGCCGAGCGAGATGTTGAAGTTGCGCAGGTCGCCGCTGTCCTTGGCGTGGATGAAGTCTTCGATATCCGGATGGTCGCAGCGCAGCACGCCCATCTGGGCGCCACGCCGGGCGCCGGCCGATTCGACCGTCTCGCAGGAGCGGTCGAAGACGCGCATGTAGGAGATCGGGCCGCTGGCGCGCGACTGGGTGCCCTTGACCAGCGCGCCCTTGGGCCGGATGGTCGAGAAGTCATAGCCGACGCCGCCACCCCGGCGCATGGTCTCGGCCGCCTCTTCCAGGGCGTTGTAGATGCCGGGCTTGCCGTCGGAGATGCCGGAGATGGCGTCGCCCACCGGCTGCACGAAGCAGTTGATCAGCGTGGCCTGGAGTTCGGTGCCGGCGGCGGAGTTGATGCGGCCACCGGGGATGAAGCCGGCTTCCATGGCCTCGAAGAAGCGTCGTTCCCACTGGGCCCGGGTCTTCTTGTCCTCGATCGCGGCCAAGGCGCGGGCGACCCGCAAGCGCACGTCGGTGACGTTCTTCTCGTTGCCCTTGGCGTACTTTTCAAGCAGGACCTCGGTGGAGATGTCCTGCTCGGCCAGTTCTGGAAAAAGCGCTTCTTGCATTTTATCTGTCTCCCTTGCGATGACCCGAACCCAGGCGGTCACCATACACTAAATGTGGAGCCCATTGGTAGCACAAACACCATATGCATGGCTTGTGCCAACTATTCAAAAAATCTGCCGAGTGCACTCCCGGAACGGGTAGCAATTTATCGGCTTATGTTCCCTAGCGTACGGATGGCGATCGAAAGAACGGGAACAATGTCGCCATGAACGAATTGCTCCGGCATGGGCCCAAGCCTGAAACCTGGATCAACCAGGCGAACCGGCTTGAACGTGAGCGACTCCGATTTCCATATTTCAGCACGGAAGGTTAATCATGAAATGGGCAGGCATGTATCTGGTTGGTTTTGTGATCCTGGCAGGCGGCCTTCTGGCTGCGCTCTGGAAGTTGGGCATTCTGGAAAACATCGGCGTCACGTGGACCTTGATCGGAATCGCAGTCGTGATCGGCTTCGGCATCATGATTTCGGTATCCCATAGCGGCACAAAGGAAAACATCGAAATCGACCGGAAATGAATAGCTCGTCAGATCAGGGGCGAATGCCCCGCCCGGTGCATGAACTGGCCACCCCGATCGATAGCGGCGCGGCCTGGAACCTTCCCTCCGAGGAAAAGCTCAACGCCCTGACCCATCTTCTCGGGGCCGTGCTGGCGCTCATCGGGGCCATCGCGCTCATCGTGCTGGCTTCGCTGGAGGGCGATCCGTGGAAGGTCGTCAGCGTCTCGATCTATGGCGTGACGCTGGTGTTGCTATACAGCTTCTCCACCCTCTATCACAGCCTTCACGGGCAGGCCAAGGGCCTCCTGCGCAAGCTGGATCACCTCAGCATCTATCTGCTCATCGCCGGCAGCTATACCCCGTTCTGCCTGGTGACGCTGCGCGGTCCCTGGGGCTGGTCCCTGTTCGGGGTGGTCTGGGGGCTCGCGTTGCTCGGCAGCCTGCAGGAACTGAGGCCCCGCAACGGAGCACGCATACTGTCCGTGGTGATCTATGTCGTGATGGGATGGGTGGTCCTGGTGGCCCTGGTCCCGCTCCTGCGGGCACTCGGGTCGGCCGGATTCATCTGGCTTGCGGCAGGCGGACTGTTCTATACCTTCGGTATCGTTTTCTATGCCCTCGACCGGCGTTTTCGATATGCCCACGGCATTTGGCACCTGTTCGTTATTGCAGGAAGCGCCGCCCAGTACATCGCAATCCTGCGTTTTGTTTTGTAAGTGACGCAGAGGCGCCAAGGACGGCATTGCCGGCGGCAGTGGCAGCGCTGGAGTCTTTGCCGCCACGCCACTTGCGCTCTATGTGCGATACCGCACCGACAATAATCAGGGCCAACGCGCAAGCTGCGAGTCGACATTTCGTCAACCGTATCGTTCAAACCACCCAATGGAGCAACCTCATGCCTACCCAATCACTCTGTAAACCCCCTTTCTCCTTCAGCACCACCTTGATCGTAACCGGTCTGGTTGTCGGGCTTGGTATCGGCATGGTCGGTACGGCCTCGGCTGAGGAACCCATGCCCGTGGCGCACAGCGACGGGCTGGGTGCCGCGGTTTCCGACACCGTCATTACCGCCAAAGTGAAGGCCAAACTGATGGCTGAGAAGAGCCTCAAGAGATCCAAGATCAAGGTGGTCACCACCAATGGCGCGGTCACGCTCACGGGTTCGGCCAGCAGCTCGGACGCGAAGTCCCTTGCCGAGACCGCGACCAAGTCGGTCGAGGGAGTCAAGAGCGTTGACAACGTCCTGAAAACACCTGGCAGCAGCCGGACCGTCGCCAAGACAGAGCGTGTCGTGTCCGACAGCTGGATTACCACCAAGGTGAAATCGGAGCTGCTTGCGGATAGCGTCAGCAAGGGCTTCGATGTGAGCGTCACGACCTTGCACGGCGTGGTGGTTCTGAAGGGCGCCCTGGCCAGCCAGGATGCCGTCGATCACGTGAAGGCCGTTGCCGCAAGAGTGAAAGGCGTGAAGAGTGTGGACACGTCCGCCCTCACCGTGACAGGCAACTAACTGGTGTCAATGGCCATCACCATTCATATGGCCAGGGATCAGATTGGAGAACGGAAATGAAAACACGACACCTGGTCATTGCGATGTCGGTGCTGCTTTGCCCAATAGCCACGGTCCATGCCTTCGGCCAGCAACCCAGCCATATCGCTGTAGGAGTCGGCTATCCCGGCATCAACATCGGCATCAACATGTCGTCGTATCCGGATCTCGTCCAGGTGCCGGGTTACCCCGTCTACTACGACCCGCGAGCCGATTCGAATTACTTCTTTTACGATGGCCTGTTCTGGGTGTTTTACAGTGACAACTGGTATGCCAGCAGTTGGTACAACGGGCCGTGGCAGTCCGTCGGATATGACGACGTGCCCCTGTTCGTGTTGCGGGTGCCGGTACACTACTACCGCCATCCACCGGCCTATTTTCGCGGTTGGCGTGACGATGCCCCGCCCCGTTGGGGTGATCGCCTGGGTCGCGACTGGGACCAGCGCCGAAGCGGATGGGATCACTGGGACAGCCATGCCGTCCCGCCTCCTGCGCCCCTTCCGGTTTACCAGCGACAGTACTCAGGGGACCGCTATCCACGTGCGCCGGAACAACAACATTCAATCCGATCCGAGCATTACCGCTATCAGCCGCAAGAGCCCGCCACTCAGCCGCGTTTCCAGCAGCGCCCTCAGGTTCAGCGGCAACAGCAGGACCAGCAACGAGCCAGACCCGAGCCCTCGGATAAAGGCCACGCTGACCAGGGGACACCGCCAGACAAGGGCAGGAGCAATGACGAAAAGCGGCGTGACAATGAGCGCGCAACTGAAGACCGGAATTCCGGCCAATAGCTGCAGCAAAGGTCATCGACTTTAGGCAACGCTGATTTATTCGTCATGCCCGCGCAGGCGGGAATCCAGGTTCTTGATTCGGTCAGGCTCCCGCCATCGCGGGAGCTTGTGCTATTCGTGCCGCAGGGCTTCTATCGGGTCCATCTGCGCGGCACGCCTGGCCGGGAAATACCCGAACACCACGCCGATTCCGGCCGAGAAGGCCAGCGACAGCAGGTTGATGGTCGGGTCGAACGCATAGGGCACGCC
>JARLJM010000199.1 GCA_031291185.1 Parasulfuritortus sp.
ACGGCGTGTCGCGGTTACCGGACTGGGTCTGGTCAACCCTTACGAGGGCGATGTCGAGGACTTCTTCGCTCATCTGCTGCGGGGCGATTCGGCGGTATCGATCTATGCGCCGGACGATTCGCCCCAGCCGCTTTCCATTCCTGCCGTCTATTGCCCGCGCTTCGATGCCGACGCCCTTCTGGGCCGCGACCAGGCCCACATCATGGACCGCTACAGCCAGCTCGGCACGGCAGCGGCCGTACAGGCCTGGCGGGATGCGGGGCTGGAGACGGAGGACGACGCGGAGCGCGCCGATGCCGGCGTGGCCTGGGGCACGGCGGTAGGTGGCGTCCTGTCCTATGACTACGGTTACCGCGACCTGTTCATCAGGGGCCGCACCCGCGTGCCGCCCCTGTCGGTCGTGCTCGGCATGAACAATGCAGCGGCTTCCCACATCGCCATCAAGCTCGGCCTGGCCGGTCCCTGCCTGACCTACAGCGTCGCCTGCGCCTCGTCGGCGACCGCCATCGGCGAGGCCTTCCACCGGATACGTCGGGGCGAAGTGGCGACCATGCTGGCCGGCGGCTCCGATGCCCCGCTGGCCTTCGGCGTGGTGCGCGCCTGGGAGGCGTTGCGGGTGCTGGCACCGGTCGAGGGTAACGCGACCGCGCGCGCCTGTCGGCCATTCAGCGCCGACCGCACCGGACTGGTCCTGGGCGAAGGGGCCGGCGCGCTGGTGCTGGAAGACTGGGAGCACGCCATGGCGCGCGGCGCGCGGATCTACGCCGAAGTGACCGGCTACGGCTGCACCTGCGATCACATTCATCTGGTGAAGCCTGACGCGAACGGCCAGGTCCGCGCCATGAAACTGGCCCTGACCGATGCCGGGCTGAAACCGGACGACATCGACTACATCAATGCCCATGGCACTGCCACCCGCGAAGGTGATCCGACCGAAATCGCCGCCATCCGGGCCGTGTTCGGTGAACGGGCGGCCGACATCCCGGTCAGCGCCACCAAATCCATGCACGGCCACCTGATGGGCGCGACCGGTGCGGTCGAAGCCATTGTCAGCATCCTGGCGCTCCGCCAGGGCAGTATTCCGCCCACCGCCCATCTGGACGGGATCGACCCGGCCTGCGCCGGCGTGCATCATGTGACCGGCGCGGCCCTGACCGGCATGACCTTGAAAAATGTGCTGTCGAATTCGTTTGCCTTCGGGGGCAGCAACGCTGTCCTGACCTTTCGTTCTGCCTGACCTAACCAGGACCAGCAACCATGCGGATCACCCTCGTTCACCCGGCTGGTTTCAACTTCGTCCCCGGCCAGCCGGATTTCTCGGTCCTGGCCAACCGGATGGCGCCGATCGGCATCCTGACCCTGGCCGCCTGGCTGGAAAAGCATGGCCATCCGACCCAGTTGCACGATTGCCTGGGGCCCTATGCCCCGCAAGGTGTCGAGGCCAACGCCGAGATCGTCCTGGCGACCGACCCCGAGCTGATCGGCTTCTCCGCCACGACCTGCGGCTTCATGGAAGTCGTCGACATGGCCGCCTATATCAAGGCACGGCGTCCCGATGTCCGGATCGTGGTCGGCAATGTCCATGCCTCGTCGATTGGCGGCTCGCTGCTGGAGAGCTTCCCGGAAATCGATTACCTGTGCATCGGCGAGGGCGAAGGCGCGATGCTGGATATGGCCGAGGGCAAGCCGCCGGCCGGGATCGACAACCTGGTGTTCAGGGATGGCGACCGGATCGTGTCCAACCCTCGCCGGGAACGCATCCTGAACCTGGATGAACTGCCCTTCCCCGCTTACGAGAAGCTGCCCGGCTTTCCGCACGCCTACCACCTGCCGCTGTTCGCCTACGAGAAACGCCACGGCGCGACCATGATCACCTCGCGCGGCTGTCCGTACACCTGTTCGTTCTGCGACCGCACCGTGTACGAACGGCTGTACAAGGTGAATTCCGCCGAATACATCTACGAGCACATGAAATACCTGCGCGACCGCTTTGGCGTGTATCACATCAACTTCTACGACGACCTGTTCACGGCCAGCAGGAAGCGGGTCCAGGCGCTGTGCGACCTGCTCATCGCCAAGCCGCTGGGCATGCACTTCAATTGCGCCATCCGCACCGGCCACACCACGGACGAGATGCTGCGCCAGCTCAAACAGGCCGGTGCCTTGATGGTGTCCATGGGCATCGAGTCGGCCGACCCCGGCATGATGGAGCGGCACAAGGCCGGCGTGACCCTCGACGCGGTCCGGAAAACGGTCGAACAGATCCATGCCGCCGGGCTGCGCGCCAAGGGCCTGTTCATCTTCGGCCTGCCCGGCGAAACGCCGGAAACCATCAAGGCCACCAGCGATTTCGTCCTCTCGCTGGACCTGGACGAGATGAACATGACCAAGTTCAGCCCCATGTACGGCGCGCCGATCTGGGACGAATGCGTGAGCGGCGATGCGGGCGAGTTCATCGAGGACTGGCGGCTGATGAACTGCCTCAACTTCGTGTTGTTGCCGAAAGGGTTCTCGTCGCGCGAGGAAATGGACGGCCTGTACAACTGGCATGTGCGCCGTTTCTACGACAGCAAGGCCTATCGCCGACGTTTTGCCAAGCGGCTCTGGCAACATCGCTGGAGCCTGTGGCACCTGATCCGCCATCTTCCACGGGTGGTTCAGGCGGCCCGCTATTTCAGCGCCAACAAGGCGCAGCTCGAAGCGCAGAAACGCGACTTTCCCCTGCACCCGCGCCAGCCCCGAAACCTGCAACCTTTTCTGAGTCCCGAGCTTCAGGCCGATGCCATCGCCGCCATGTCGCCGATCAGGATATCCCGCCGGCCCGGACCTGCCGCAGACTCGCCTGAAGTCGGTCAACCCTGCCAGTCGTGTGGTTAGGGAGTAAAATCACGGCCGTTCCGGCTGATGCCGGACGAATCTGCCAGGCGCGAATTACAGGCAACACTGCGAGCCAAACGCGCGGCTCCATTCTTGGGGAGGTCCACTTTGCAATCGAACACTCAGTCCAGCGGCGTCGACCATGTTTGCGACGTACTCATCATCGGCGGTGGGCCGGCCGGGACGACGGCGGCGGTACTTCTGGCGGAGAAGGGCCATCGGGTGACGGTGCTGGAAAAGGCGCGCCACCCCCGCTTCCATATCGGCGAATCCCTGCTGCCGTCCAACCTTCCCCTGCTCGAGCGTCTGGGCGTGGCCGACGAGGTCAAGGCCATCGGCATGGAGAAGTGGGGCGCCGAATTCGTCTCTCCCTGGCATGAGCACCATCAGACCTTCGAATTCGCCGAGGCCTGGGACAAATCCATGCCCTATGCCTATCAGGTCCGCCGCTCCGAGTTCGACGAAATCCTGATCCGGAACGCCGGCCGCAAGGGCGCCGAGGTGATCGAAGGCTGCCGGGTGCGCGAGGTCGAATTCCTGCCGGAAGGCGCCATCGTCCGGGCCGAATACGACGACCGCCGCAGTGAATCCTGGCAAACCCGCTTTGTAATCGATGCATCAGGTCGCGACACCTTCCTGGGCAACCTGTTCAAGGCCAAGCAGCGCAACCCGAAACACAACAGTTCGTCCATCTACGGCCATTTCCGCGACGCGCGTCGCCATGAAGGGCGCAAGGAAGGCCATATCACCATCTTCTGGTTCGAGCATGGCTGGTTCTGGTTCATCCCCCTGGCGGACGGCACCACCAGCGTCGGCATGGTGACCTGGCCCTATTACATGAAGACCCGCAAGAAGCCCCTGAAGGAGTTCTTCCTGGACGGCATTGCGATGTGTCCGCCTCTGGCCGAGCGACTGCAAGGGGCCGAGCTGATTTCCGAAATCGACGCGACCGGCAATTTCTCCTACGTCTGCGACCGCACCCACGGGGCCAATTACCTCCTGCTGGGCGATGCCTATGCCTTCATCGACCCGGTCTTCTCGTCCGGCGTCCTGCTCGCCATGAACAGCGCCTTTATCGGCGCGGATGCCGTCGATGCCTGCCTCCGCAATCCGGCCCAGGCCCAGGCCGCGCTGGACAATTTCGACCGGCTGATGAAACACGGTCCCAAGGAATTCTCCTGGTTCATCTACCGCGTCACCAACCCGATCATGCGCGACATGTTCATGGCGCCGCGCAACATCTTCCGGGTCAAGGAGGCCCTGCTCTCGGTGCTGGCGGGCGACATTTTCGGCAAGACCCCGATCTGGGGATCGCTGCGGATCTTCAAGCTGATCTATTTCATCGCCATGCTGAGCAATCCGGTCCGTTCGTTCACCGCCTGGCGCAATCGCAAGCGGAACATCCAGTATGTCGAGGCGAGCATCCAGGGCATATCCAGCCAATGAGTCCTGCTAGCCCGGTATTGCGACTCGAGTATCTGTCCGCCTCCCGGGTGGCGCTGCAATCGGATGACTGGCTGGACAACGTATTGGGCATCGCCTGTTTTGGCAGCGGCTCATCGGCATCCGTCCCGGCCGCCATACCCTTCGCCCAGGTGGACATGCCGCCTCTGGACGGAGTGGAAAGCGTCTGCGAGGTCTGGCATTGCAGCGAACCGCTCCGTTCCGGAACGCGAGGCGCCATCCGTTACCGCCAGGGCGAAACCGTCCTGTACGGAATTCTGAATCGCGATGAGGACAGCACCCAAGCCGGGCGCAGCCCGTTGCAGAATGCCGCCGAAGCCGCCTATCAGGAAATATTCGATCTGCTGGAATCCGAAGGCTATTCCGCTGTGCTCCGGTTCTGGAATTATTTCCCCGATATCAACCGCGAAACGCACGGCATGGAGCGTTACCGCCAGTTCAATGTCGGCCGCCAGGACGCCTTTCTGGCACATGGCCGCTCGGTGATCGACAATGTGCCGGCCGCCTGTGCCCTCGGCTCGGCCTCCGGCGCGCTGACCGTCGCCTTCATGGCGGTACGCGCCGACGTGGTCGGACTGGAAAACCCGAGACAGCTCAGTGCCTTCCGCTACCCCAGCCAGTACGGCCCGCGCAGCCCGACCTTCTCGCGGGCCGGCCTGCTGCGCCTGGGCGGGCGCGACATGCTGTTCATATCGGGCACGGCCAGCATCGTCGGCCACCAGTCCCTGCATGACCGTGATGCCGCAGCCCAGACCCGTGAGTCGATGAACAATATCGCCGCCATCGTCGAGGCCGCGAATCGACAGGCGCCCGAAGCCCGGTTCAATCTGGCCGACCTGTGTTACAAGGTCTATGTCCGCCATCCGGAAGATGCTGCCGCAGTGCGGCAGGAACTGGAACGCTTCGTGGGTTCGCCGGTATTGGCGATCCACCTCCGGGCCGACGTCTGCCGGACCGAACTGCTGGTCGAGATCGAGGCCTCCGGCGGCCACCCGACACAATTTCAATGACCCGTTTGCCGATGATGAGACTACGCCCTCCCGCTCTGATCCTGGCCGCCCTTGGCCTGGGCTGCCTCCATGCCATGCCTGCATCGGCCGCGGAAAAACCGCTCTGGGAACTGGGCGCCGGGGTGAGCGCGCTCAGCTTCCCGGACTATCGCGGCTCGGACCGCTCTGATACGTATGCCATGCCGTTCCCCTATGTCGTCTACCGGGGCGAGTTTCTCAAGGCCGACCGCAATGGCATCCGGGGCACCTTCTTCAACAACGACCGGATCGATCTGAACGTCAGCGTCGGGGCCTCCCTGCCGGTCAAGAGCAGCGACAACGCAGCCCGTCAGGGCATGCCGGATCTGAAACCCACGGTAGAGATCGGCCCCTCGCTGGATCTCACCATGTGGCGTACCGACGACCACCGTTACAAGCTCGATCTGCGCCTGCCGGTGCGCACCGCAATCACCGTCGATTCCTCCATGCAGGACATCGGCTGGGTGTTTTCACCACGCCTGAATCTCGATGTGCGCGACCCGCTCGGCCTGCCCGGCTGGAACCTGGGACTGCTTGCCGGCCCCATGTTCGGTTCGGCCCGGAACCACCAGTATTTCTATGCCGTCGCGCCCCAGTACGCCACGGCCGACCGCCCGGCCTACGAGGCGCGCGGCGGCTATGCTGGCAGCCAGTTCCTGATGGCCGTGTCCAAACGCTACGACCGCTACTGGCTGGGTGCCTTTGCCCGCTGGGATACCCTGAAGGGCGCCGTTTTCGCCGACAGTCCGCTGGTCAAGCGCGACTACTATTTTGCCGCAGGGGTCGGGGTCGCCTGGGTATTCGGCCAGTCTTCCAAGCTGGTCGAAACCGATGAATGAGGCCGCACCGGCCCCGGTCAAGCGGACTGGCGCACGTTGGCTCGTGCATCGCGTGTATGAATTTCTGGCGCTGTACTTCGGCCTGGGCGTGCTGGGCGGGCTGTCCCTGGCCTGGTCCATTCTGGCCGTGCCCCTGTACTACCTGATGCCCCATGCCCCGGCCGTAAAACTGGGACGTCAGGCCATCATGGCGGCCTTTCGCTTCTACCTCGGCAGCCTGTCCTGGATCGGCTCCTGCCGGTTCGACCTGAGCGCACTGGACGAATTGCGCACCAGCGAACCCGTTATCATCGCGCCCAACCACCCCTGCCTGCTCGATGCCTTCTTTGTCCTGTCGCGCATGGACAACGTGGCCTGCATCCTGAAGGCCAGCATCATGGACAACGTCTTCCTGGGCGCCGGCGCCCGCCTGGCCGGCTACATCCGCAACGATTCGCCGCTCAACATGATCCTGGAAGCCGTGAACGAACTGAACAACGGCAGCCACCTTCTGGTCTTCCCGGAAGGCACGCGCACCACGCGCTGGCCGGTCAACCCGTTCAAGGCCAGCGTGGCACGCATTGCGGTGCGCTCCCGGATGCCGGTCCAGACGGTTTTCATCGAAACCGCCTCGCCCTATCTGTCCAAGGGCTGGCACTTGTTTCGCCGACCCGATATGCCGATCCATTACCGGGTCCGCCTGGGCCAGCGCTTCGACCCCCCGGAAGACCACCGGGCCTTCACCGAAACCCTGGAGGCCTATTTCGTGACCGCATTGCAGGATGCCCCGCGCTTCCTGCCGGCCAACGCCCCGCACGCCACGCCCTCGACAACCGCTCAACCGCTTTGAACCGATGCCGCAAACCTCGACCAGCCATCTCGTCCTGATCCCGAGCTATAACCCCGGCGAACAGGTCTATGCGACCGTGCGTGCCGCGCGCCGGCAATGGACTCCGGTCTGGGTCGTGGTCGACGGCAGCCGCGACGGTACCGCCGAAGGGCTTCAGGCCATGGCACAGGAAGACGAAGGCCTGCGGGTTTTCGTCCTGCCGGAAAATGCCGGCAAGGGGGCGGCCGTGCTCTATGGACTCGACCGCGCCGCGGAGCTGGGCTTCGGCTACGTCCTGACCATGGACTCCGACGGCCAGCATCCGGCCGACCTGATCCCGGCCTTCATGGCGGCATCGATGCAGTCGCCCGATGCCATGGTGCTGGGCGTGCCTGTCTTCGATGCCAGTGCGCCCAGCCTGCGGGTCAAGGGCCGCAAGATATCCAACTGGTGGGCCAACCTGGAAACGCTGTGGGCCGGAATCGGCGACTCGCTCTATGGTTTCCGGGTCTATCCGGTCGACGCGCTGCGCCAGGTGATGCACGGCCAGCACTGGATGCGCCGGTTCGACTTCGACCCCGAAGCCGTGGTGCGCCTGGCCTGGCGCGGCGTCCGTCCGGTCAACCTGCCGGCGCCGGTGAAATACCTGCGCGCCGACGAAGGCGGGGTGTCGCACTTCAACTACCTGCGCGACAACACCCTGCTGACCTGGATGCACACCCGGCTGATGATCGGGTTTCTGCTGCGCTTGCCACTATTGCTGGTCCGGAAAATCAAGTAGCTGGAGGGTGCCTGCAGGCACCCTACTCGCTTACAACTTCAGATCCGAGATTTCCTTCAGTCCCTGAGCAATATTCTCGCGTGCGGCCCCTTCCACCGCCATTCTCAGGCGGGTCACACCAGCGAACGCATCCCCCATTCCCGCCGTAAAGGTGGAGGTAATGGGCTTGCGCCAGACGACGCTTTTGTCCGATGCCCTGATCAATGACCAGGCGTCTTCCATGGTCACCGTCATGGAGAAGCCGGCCAGCGGTTTGCTCAGACGAACCAACGAAACCGACAATTCGTAATCTGCACCCGATCCTTGAATCACCGTCTTGAACACACCCGATTGCGTGATTGATGACTCGATGGCCGACTTGAAATCGGCGTCGGCGATGTTCGAGCTATCCATTGCACCGGTATCGCCTCCACCGGAGGTTCTCACCGCAACACTGTGCTCGGACTGGTGCAAACTGGCTACGGGAGCTGCCTGCATGGCCTCACGGTTGGCGGGCGAGGCACAACCACCCAGCGTGGATATCGCACCGAGCACAGACATGACAAACATTAGTTTCTGCACAGACTTGTTCATGTCATTTCACCTGTTTGTAAATGTTGTCGACCACCTCATCCACCATCTCGGTGGGGGACTTTCGGGTCAGTGAGGTGTGAAGCGAATCGCCACTGGCCAATGGAAAATCGGTCTTAGGATCACGGATTGTGATGTTCAACTCCAACATGTACATGGTGATGTCCCACATCCATTTGTCCACATAGGTCACCAGGGCATCTACATTGGCCGGCTTGTCGGTACCTGTTGTCACCGTATAGCCCTTGCTCTGGAATTTCTTGACGATCAGCCCGTCCACGATACCGTCATCCTCCGGAATCTTGACGACATACACGGTCTTGATGGTGTTGAGGTTTGCACTCGGATCCAGCGTTGCAGTAGCTCGGTTGACTGCACAACCTGTAAATAGTGGTGCAACCAGAACCAGCATGGGAAACACCCTTGGCATCCCTGAAAACATCTTCTTTCTCCCTGAACAACCGGATTATTCCGGATCGTGAAATTCTAACGTCAACGCTTCCGGGTGGTCTATGAACTCAGGCTGCATGACAGCCACGCTGACGCGCGCCTGCACTAAGTGTTGACAATTTTTGCGCGGATCAAAAATTTGCGGCCCTGGTTTCAGTCTGAAATATCCATTTTCATAATGAATTCAACACTAAACGAAGTGGCCTTGAATTTGCGTTGTTCAAATCCATACCGACCTTGGTTTGCCTGGCGGGTTATGGCGCTCGATTATTGACGCACCTCCACCCGCCACGCGCTTATCAAGTCAGAAGCACGTTCCAACCCTGTTTTACGGTTTTACTTAAAAGACTGCTCGATACAAACTCCAATATGATCAAACCCCAGACACTTCCGGCCGGCGAGAAGGCCGTCATTCTCTTTCACGGTTTATCGAGTAGTCCTCTGGAGGTCCAGTTGCTTGGCCGTGGCCTGCAACGCGCCGGTTATACGGTCTATCTGCCCCATCTGCCCGGCTACGGTGACGATGGCCGGGGACAGGCCCGCCTGGTCACGGATAGAGGAGACTGGCTGGCCCAGGCCTTGCGCGAATTCGATACCGTCCGCGCCAAACATGAGCATGTCGCCATAGGCGGGTTGTGCATCGGCGCCACCCTCGCCTTGAATGTCGCGGCGCAACGACCCGACCAGGTGGCGGCCTTCATCTCTCTCTCCATAACGCTCTGGTATGACGGCTGGACCTTGCCCTGGTATCGGATCTTTCTACCGCTGGCGGCCTATGTGCCGTTCGGCATGCGTTATAAATTTCGAGAACTGTCGCCCTATGGGGTCAAGGACGAGCGCATGCGTGCATGGATCGCGCGCGAAATGGAGAAGACCGAATCTTCGGTGGCCGGTGCGTCGACCCTGTCAGCCCGCAGCCTGATTCAGGCCCAGCGCCTGTGCCGGGAAACCCGCCGGATTTTGCCTGACATCACCCTGCCGACCCTGGCGATTCACGCGATGGAGGACGACATGTCCTCGCCCCGCAACCCGGAATACCTGATCCGGCACATCCGCTCCCGCCTTACCCGATATGTCGTGCTCCGGGACAGCTATCACATGATCACGCTGGATCAGGAAAAG
>JARLJM010000200.1 GCA_031291185.1 Parasulfuritortus sp.
AGATAACACGTATGACATTGCCTGCCGTTATGCTCCAATGGTTTCATGTATTCAAGTTGATAATGGTGGGCAGGGCCTTGCCAGAAGGATAGGAATTGAGAAGTCTTCTTCTGACTGGATCGCTCTTTGTGACAGTGATGATGTCTGGAACGCTGATCATCTAGAACGAAGGGCAGATTTAATAGCATCGTATGGCGACGCTGTATTTACTTACTCGGATTGCTTTTCGTTTGGTCCCATGAGTGAGGAAAACCATAATTTGTCATCGGAGGCACCATCCGGTTGGCATGAGGACTGGGAAACAGACAAGCAAGAATTATTCTTCAGATTGCGAGATCCATACCGTGCTTTCTTAAAGTTTAATCCGGCCTTTCCTTCTGGAATGGCTTTCCGACGGAATGCTTATCACAAGATGGGTGGATTCCTGCCAAAATATAGCCGTTGGAGTGGCGAAGATGCAGAGTTTACTAGACGGTTTCTGCTCTTGCCCGATATAAGCGTTGTTGGAGATGCAAACCAAACATGGGGTTATCGCCGTCACGTAAATAATTTTTCAAAGGATCAATGGAAGAATATTTATAGCAAGGCTCAAATATTGACTGAACATGTAAATGAACGAATTATTCCGGATAAATATCTGGATGACGTCTCACGTGAGATTGATAGGGCGCTTGTTCGCGCTTTTGATCAAGCCTATTGGTCACATAGCAAAGATGGAGTAATTGAGGTTTGGGGAAATTTACCGATTAGGCTCAAGACATTAAAACGAAAAATTAAGTATTATATTTCCATGTTAAATTGAGTACTTATATCGAGCCATTTTAAAATGACTGGAGTATTTAGATGGACGCATTTGGTTTAACCCGTGATCTCCTACGCACTGCGTTACAACTTGGCGATCGTGCGGCGAAATTGACTCGAGACACCCCCCTGATGGGTGGGTTTCCTGAATTCAACTCACTCACTGTGGTTGGCATCGTTGCTGGCATTGAGGAGCAAGTGGGTTGTGAAATCAGCGATACGGAAATCAGTGAGGATATTTTCCAAACGGTTGGTTCACTGGCTGATTTTATTGAGAAGAAGCTATCGTGAATACGGTAACTGGCCCGGTGGTTTTTCCTGAGGCTTTTTTCCTTGACGGCATAGCGGGACGCATCTTCTGCCTATATCAAACGGCAGAGGGCACACCTAAGGGCGCCATTTTGTATATACCGCCCTTTGCTGAAGAGATGAACCGGTGCCGGTCAACAGTTGCAAGTCAGGTTCGTCAACTTGGCAAGCTTGGGTATGCCTGCATGTTGCTTGACCCATATGGAACGGGTGACAGTGAAGGCGATCTGTCTGATGCGACCTGGGAAATCTGGCAGGACGATGTCGCCCGGGCAACGGATTGGTTGGCATCCAGGACTGGAGCCGTACCCATTCTTTGGGGGCTGCGACTGGGGGCTTTGCTTGCGGCAGATGTGGCCAACCGGCAGCCAGGCCGGTTTAGCCGGCTGTTATTGTGGCAACCCGTTCTGGAGGGGCGGCTTTTCCTGACGCAGTACCTTCGCTTGCGGGTAGCCTTCTTGATGGACCGAGGTTTGCCTGCTGAAACGACTGACACGATGCGCCAGGAATTGCAGGATGGTAAGTTGCTGGAAGTGGCAGGCTACAGTCTCAATGGGCGACTTGCGCAGGGGCTGGACAGGACGCGCATGGCTGACTTTGATGCACTTACTGGCATTGAGATGGACTGGCTGGAACTGGTTTCCGAGGCCGGCAAGCCGTTTGCTCCAGCCAGTTCAAAACTCATGACGCAATGGAACGGGCAAGGCTGCGTGGTACGCTCCCATCCCTTCACCGGGCCGGCAATCTGGCAATTGCACAAGCGCGATGAGGTCCCGGAATTGGTTGAAATGACAACCCAACTGTTTAGAGAGCCATCATGAATGTAAAGGAAGTGCCCATCGTGTTCGATTGCATGGGTGCGCCATTGGTCGGCATCGTGCATTTGCCGGAGCAACCCGGAACTC
This sequence comes from Parasulfuritortus sp., assembly GCA_031291185.1. GTDB lineage: Bacteria > Pseudomonadota > Gammaproteobacteria > Burkholderiales > Thiobacillaceae > Parasulfuritortus. Next base: position 2,016 of record JARLJM010000200.1, read on the forward strand.
GCGGGGTTTTGTCTATTGTGGCGGGTGGGCCGCAGTATCGCGCTGGGTGTTGCCGGCAACTGGTGCAGATGGCTCGGGCATTGGCACACGAAGGCACGCCGGTCATGCGCTTCGACTATCGCGGCATGGGCGATGGGGCGGGTCAGTACAATGGATTTCAGTCCATTGAACCCGATTTAAATGCGGCGATTGAAACATTCATTCAACACGCGCCTTCCGTTAAAGAGATCATTTTGTGGGGAGGCTGCGATGCGGCATCAGCCTCGCTGATCCATGGGCCGAACAACCCGAAAGTGTCCGGCATGATTTTGGGAAATCCATTCGTTCATGATGAAACGACCCATGCAAAGGTGGTTGTACGCCACTATTACTGGCAACGTATCAGAGAAAAATCCTTCTGGATGAAGTTGATCAAGCTGCGGCTCAATCCATTTAAAACATTTGGTTCAGCAGTTTCTGCCTTCCGGAAATCGGTTCGAGTTCCTGAGCGTTCAGGAGCAGCGCACTCAACAGGAAAAGCATTGCCATTTCCAATGCTTATGCGAGAAGGCGCGGAGAAATTCAGAGGGAATATCTTGCTGCTTATGAGCGGTTTGAGTTTGGTCAGCAAGGAATTTGACGAGTTGGTCAAGACCTCGCCCGAGTGGGAGCGAGCGATTAAACGCAAGGGGGTAACTAGAGTCGATTTCCCGGAAGCCGATCAGGCTTTTTCAACAGTAGCGGC
>JARLJM010000201.1 GCA_031291185.1 Parasulfuritortus sp.
CCATGGGCCGGACGGCCTATAGAGGCAAGCCATCCGTTTTTCGTAACCTGCTCAGGCAGTTTCAACTGCCAAACGAAAACCGCGCACAACCCATTGCAGATTCATCAATGGGGGGCGGCGCAGAGCCTAAATGCGGCCAGGGGGGATTCTTGCCAGCCGGCCAAACCGGTTGGCAAGAACCATCACAGACGGACTTTCGAGTTCCGCTTGACCAGTTGTCCTTCATCAAAGATAAAAGCAGACGGAATGACTCTTTTCGGTTCATGTATCGGAAAGATCGGAACCGCATTTAGAACTGCCTGCCCGAAATGCCAGACGACTGCCGGGCGACCAAGGAGGATGAACCATGGCTGACAAAATCCGCTGTGACTGGTGCGGCAGCGACCCGCTCTATCGCACCTACCACGACAAGGAATGGGGCGTGCCACTGCATGACGAGCGGGCCCTGTTCGAGTTCCTGATACTCGAAGGTGCGCAGGCCGGGCTGTCCTGGCTCACCATCCTGAAGAAACGCGAGGGCTACCGGCGCGCGTTCGACAATTTCGACGTCGAGCGCATCGCCCGTTATACCGAGGCCGATGTGGCCCGGTTGATGGCCGACCCCGGCATCGTCCGCAACCGGCTCAAGATCGAATCGACCATCGCCAACGCCCGAGCCGCGCTAAAGGTGCGCGAAGAACTCGGAGGCCTGGACGCCTATTTCTGGCGCTTTGTCGACGGCCACCCCATCATCAACGCCTGGCCGGATATCAGTCAGGTACCGACCAGCAGCGCCGTGTCCGACGCCATGAGCAAGGACATGAAAAAACGCGGCTTCAAGTTCGTCGGTTCGACCATCTGCTATGCCCACATGCAGGCGACAGGCATGGTCAACGACCATACAGTGGATTGCTTCCGGTATTTGCAATTGGCCAAGGCCGGCTAAACTTCATTCCCGTGTCTTCGCCTACAGGAGAGTCAGCATGTTCAAATATTCCGCCATTGTCCTGGCTGCATTTTTAACTACCGCCGCCCATGCGGGCGGATTCGGCCTATCCAGCCCGGAGATCAAACCCGGCGCCCGGATTGCCAACGAACAGGTGTTCAAGGGCTTCGGCTGCGAAGGCGGCAACGTCTCGCCGGAACTGGCCTGGCAGGGCGCACCCAAGGGCACGAAAAGCCTGGCGGTAACGGCTTACGATCCGGATGCGCCCACCGGCAGTGGCTGGTGGCACTGGGTGGTGTTCAACCTGCCCGCCGACACCACCGGCCTGAAGAAGGGCGCCGGCGACCCCAAGGCCAATCTGATGCCGGCCGGCGCAGTACAGAGCCACACCGATTTCGGCCAGACCGGTTACGGCGGCCCCTGCCCGCCGGTCGGCGACAAGCCCCATCATTACATCTTTACGGTCTATGCCCTGAAGGTCGACAAGCTGCCGCTGGATGAAAACAGCCCGGCCGCCATGGTCGGCTACTACCTGCACCAGAACATGCTGGGCAAGGCCACGCTGTTGGGACGCTACGGGCGTTGAAAGTCGACCGGCTCGACCACCTGGTCCTGACCGTCGCCGATGTCGAGCGCAGCGTCGCCTTCTACGAGCGGACGCTGGGCATGACAGCGGTGACCTTCGCCGGCGGCCGCCGCGCGCTGGCCTTCGGCGCGCAAAAGATCAACCTGCATGAATCTGGCCACGAGTTCGAACCCAAGGCCGACCGACCCACGCCAGGCTCGGCCGACCTGTGCTTCATCACCGATGTCCCGCTGGCCGA
>JARLJM010000202.1 GCA_031291185.1 Parasulfuritortus sp.
GATGTCGGGCCGGAACGCCAGCGCATGCTCGCCCGTCAGGCCATCCGCGAACGCAAGAGTGAAGAAGCCTTCGATGACTGGGTGCGGCAGGCGCGGGATCGTGCCTACGTGGAATACCGGCTGGGTGAGTGAGGCGTGAGGTGTGAGGAAAGCATCCCGCCACTCGTCCTGACTGCCGGCGAACCCGCCGGCATCGGGCCTGATCTCTGCATTCTGCTGGCCCAGTCACCACCGGCCTGCCCGGTCGTCATCCTGGCGGACCGCGACATGCTTGCCGGGCGAGCTCGACAGTTGGGCCTGCCCTTCGATATTCCTGACTACGCCACGGGCCGTCCCACCCCATTAAGCCTGCTGCACACGCCCCTGGCCGCCCCGACAGAAGCCGGCCGGCTGGATACGGCCAATTCCGGCTATGTGCTTGCCAACCTGAGTCGGGCGGTCGCCGGCTGCCAGTCGGGCGAATTTTCCGGTCTGGTCACCGGCCCGGTGCACAAGGGCGTCATCAACGAAGCGGGCATTCCGTTCACCGGCCACACCGAGTTTCTAGCCGAACTGACGCACTCCCCGCGTGTGGTGATGATGCTGACCGGTACCATGGGCAATGGCCGTGAACTCCGGGTCGCGCTGGCCACCACGCATCTGCCCTTGCGGGAAGTCGCCGATGCCATCACCACCGGAAGCCTGACCGAAATTCTGCAAATTCTTCATGCGGCCCTCAAGCAGGACTTCGCGGCACCGGAGCCGCGCATCCTGATCGCCGGTCTCAACCCTCATGCCGGCGAGGGCGGCCACATGGGGCGGGAAGAGATCGACATCATCCAGTCCGTACTGGACACCCTGCGCCGGCAAGGCATGAACCTGATCGGCCCGTTACCCGCCGATACCTTGTTTCAACCCAAATACCTGGATCAGGCCGATGCCGTGCTGGCCATGTACCACGACCAGGGGCTGCCGGTGCTCAAGCACGCCTGCTTCGGCCGAGGCATCAACGTCACCCTGGGCCTGCCCATCATCCGTACCTCGGTTGACCACGGCACCGCGCTCGACCTGGCCGGCACCGGCAAGATCAACGATGGCAGCCTGCGGGCAGCGATTGATCTGGCCTGGACAATGGCCCTGAACCGGCATCAGGCATGACCGCCTACCGGCACAAAAAAGCGCTTGGACAACATTTTCTGCACGACGGCAACTACCTTGCCCGCATCGTCGCTGCCATCCGCCCGGAACCTGACGACCTGATGGTCGAGATCGGCCCCGGCCAGGGCGCGCTGACCAAACCCTTGCTGGAAAAACTGAATCATCTGCATGTGGTCGAGATCGACCGCGATCTGGTCGCCCACCTGGGCCAGGTCTTCCCGCCGGAACACCTGACCATCCACCCGGCCGACGCCCTCAAATTCGACTTCGGCAGCCTGGGGGCACCGCTACGCGTGGTCGGCAACCTGCCCTACAACATCTCGTCGCCGCTGCTCTTTCACCTGGCCGACTACGCCGACCAGGTCAGCGACATGCATTTCATGCTGCAAAAGGAAGTCGTCGACCGCATGGCTGCCGCTGCAGACACCCCTGACTACGGCCGGCTTTCGGTCATGCTCCAGGCCCGTTTTCGGGTCATGAAACTGTTCAACGTCCCGCCCGGCGCCTTCACCCCCCCGCCCAAGGTCGATTCGGCCGTGGTGCGCCTTGCGCCTCTGCCCAAAGAAGCCATCCCCTATCACGATGCCCAACGCTTCGGCGAAATTGTCGCCCGGGCCTTCGGCCAGCGCCGCAAGACCCTGCGCAATACGCTGAAGGGACTGGTCGAACCCGGCATATTCGAGACGCTCGGCATCGACCCGCAACGCCGGGGCGAAACCCTGAGTGTCGAGGAATTCAGCCGACTGGCGAACCACGCCTGAATGGGCCGCGCCCGCTCAGGCCAGAACCACCCGGTTACGCCCCAGACGCTTGGCTTGGAGCAGTGCATCGTCCGCGGCCTGAATCAGTTCCGTCCCACTACGATAGGCTGGATACGTGGCGACGCCCGCACTGAAAGTTGTCCGGAACAAGCCACCCAGATGGGCGTGGGGAAGATTTCCGAAACTGCCGCGAATCCAGTCCAGGACCGTATGGGTTTCGGTAAGACTGGTATCGGGGGTGACGACGAGAAACTCCTCACCGCCGTAACGGCCAATGACGTCCGTTGCCCGCAAACGGCCTTTGAGCAGCCAGGCCAGGCTACGGATGACCTGGTCGCCCACAGGATGGCCATAAGTGTCGTTGACCGACTTGAAGTGATCAATATCGATCATGGCAACGCTGATCCGGCCATCCGGTGGCAGTGCGGACACTCTGCCATCCAGCGCGCTCTTGACCGCGGTGTGATTAAGCAGCCCGGTCAGGCCGTCATGATGGCTGCCCCGCAGCATCTCCCGATGTCGTTCCACGGTGGTCTTGACGGTCGCAGCCAGCAGCACCGGGTTGAAGGGCTTGGTCAGGAATTGATCGCCGCCCAGCCGTAGTGCCTCCACTTGCAGGCCCACATCGGTTTCTGACGAAAGGTAGACGATCGGTGTTGCCTGATAGGCTGGCATCTGGCGCAAGGCGCGGGTGGCCTCGACACCATTGCAACCTGGCATGTACATATCCATCAGGATCAGATCGGGCCGATACTTATCCAGTTTTTCGAACAGCTGGATGGGGTCGGCAACTGCCAGACTGTCGATATCGTGCTGACTCAAGGCGCGCTGGATCTTGGTGACGGCGACACGTGAATCCTCAACGATCAATACCCGGTAACGCTCCTGCTCCTGGGTCTGTACCAGATCCAGTATGCGCGAGAGCAGGGCCGCCATCCTGTCGTCCCTCTGCACGGTTATGTCGATCCCGGCGCGCATCAGGGTCACCATCGTATCAAGGGTACGCGGCACACCGATGTAGAACAGTTGGCTCGCAGGACAGCGTGCGCGTACCCGTGCGACCTGTTTAAGGGCAACGCGCCCGATGCTTTCGCTACCATCGCTGTCGGTGGCCGGCAGGAACAATACGGCAACAGGATCTTCCACATCCGGCAGGCGTGCACCCCAGCGGCTTTGATGGACCCGGAAGCCATAGAACGAAAGCTGTTCCGCTACGCCCTTTGCCCATCGGCTGTTGGCCGGTGCAATCATCCAGACCGAGCGGGACTTGATCCATTCGATATCCCGGGCATGAGGCGCCTCGACATGCGCCTTGATATTCGGCCTGCGCGCGCAGGCAATCGCGCCGAGCAGGCCATCGATCTGACGCCCCATGGCAAGCATGCTTTTTTCTACGATGGGATGGGTATCGGCGTCCCCGAACAGGCCCAGTGCCGTGCTTTCCAGGGCTTCGCACTGGCGCACCAGACCCGGCAGACGCAAGCAGGCCAGGCGCTCTGCCAGACTGTTCAGCGCGAGGGTAAATTCAATGAATTGATCGAAGCCGCCACTCCCCCGGTAATCTTCCCAGCGGCAATGCAGTGCGGCCAAGTGATCGTCCAAGCTGTGGACAGCCACGATAAATTGAAATAGGTATATGAAGGTCTTATTTTCTCTTATGCCCACCTCAATAACAATATGGCAATCAATGACAGCAAAAAATGCAACAGTACCTTGTGATACAACTAAAGAAATTCCCCTCATAGCCGCTAAACTTGTGATCTAAATTTAATGAGCAAAGCAGTCGCATGGCGGAAACAGGAGACTTTGTCAGCATCGGAATCGATCAGATCCAGATCGGGCTTTATGTCACGCTCGACCTGAGCTGGATGGATCACCAATTTCTCACCAACAGCTTCAAGATCAAGAACGCCAAACAGCTGGAAGATTTGCGCCATCTGGGTTTGAAGAGCATCCGCTACAGCCCGGCCAGAAGCGATAGCAAACCGCTGCCACCGTCATCCCGGCCAGCCGAACCCGCCCCACCAGCGGCCCCCGTTTCCACTCCTGAAGAACAGGAGGTCATTGCCCGAAAGAAAGAGCGCTCGGCAAGGCTGGCGAAACTTCGACAATCTGTTACCCAATGCGAGAAAAAATTCGTCGAGGCGGCAGGAACGTTCAAGAACATCAACCAGAATCTCTATGCACGGCCAGAAGAAAGCGTCCGGGCAGCGACGACACTGGTCAGCCAGATGGCCGAATCCCTGTTGATCGACAAGGATCTGGCCATCCATGCGATGAACGACAAGGTGGCGGGCGAAGACGTCTATTTCCACTCGCTCAACTGCTCGGTCCTGGCCATGATGCTGGCCAAGGAAATGAAGCTGTCTCGTGACGAAATCGGGTTGGTCGGTCTGGGTGCCATGTTCCACGACGTCGGCAAGACCCGTGTGCCGGGCAGGATACTGAACAAGACGGGGCCCCTGACCACGGCCGAGGCCAATTTCCTGGCCGAACATCCCCGCTATGGCGAAGAGATCGGCCGCAATCTGAAACTGCCCGAGCCGGCAATCGACATCATTCTCCATCATCACGAAGCAATGGACGGCAGCGGCTATCCAGACCGCCTGAAAGGGGCGCAGTTGCTTCTGCCAACCCGGATCGTGGCCATCGCCAACACCTTCGACAACCTGTGCAATCACCCTAATCCGGCGAAATCGCTGACGCCCTATGAAGCGGTATCGAGCATGTTTGCCAAGCAAAAACACCTGTTCGACCCGGCGGCCCTCAGCATCTTTATCCGCAGCATGGGCATCTATCCGCCAGGCACGGTGGTGAGCCTTACCGACGACATCTGGGGCATGGTGGTTTCAGTCAACGTAAATCAGCCGCTCAAGCCGGTCGTGTTGATCTATGACCCCGAGGTCCCAAAGGAAGAGGCCATCCTGGTCAATCTGGAGGAAGAGTCCGAACTCGGTATCGTCAAGACATGTCGCGCGGCAGAACTCCCCAGAGCGGTGTTCGATTACCTCAGCCCGCGACAACGGATCACCTACTACTTCAACGAGACGGAAAGCAGCAAGCCGCGCAAATAGTGTGCGCCTCAAAACTCCAGATAACGCGCCCCTTGCAGGCGCAAGCGCTGCCGCATCGTCTGATAGTCTGGATACAGCGCCGCAACTTCCCGCCAGAAGGCAGCGGAATGATCACGGCGGCGGAAATGAGCCAGTTCGTGACAGATGACGTAATCGATTTCTTCCACACTGCCCTTGACCAGCCGCCAGTTCAGGCTGACCACACCCTTCGCCGACAAGCTGCCCCAACGAGTGTAGGCATTGGACAGACGCCAGACCGGTACGGGCCGATCCAGGCGGGCACATACGTGTGCCATCCTGTCGGCAAGACAGGCTGCCGCCTGTGACCGGTACCAGTGGATGACGGCCGTTTCCAGTCCGCCTTCAGCGACTTCACACACCAAGCGTCTGCCATCCAGCGCCACCGACTTGCCATGTAATATCGGGTGCCATTCAAGTTGGATTTCCCCGCCCAGAAAGGGCAGCAGCACACCGTCCTGCCAGACCGGGCCCACCCGGCGTCGCGCCAATTGTCCGCGTAGCCAGGCTGCATGCTGGCGCAGGAAGGCGTCGATCCGGGTTTGCGCCATGGACCACGGCGCGTTGACCTGGGCCATGCCCTCTGCGTTGACGCGCAGACTCAGGCTGCGGCGGGCGCTGCTGCGCTTGAGGAGATAGACAATTCGCTCCCCCTCCACCTCCAGATCGGCAAGGCATTGCCCGCGCCGGACGACGGTGGCACGACGGCGGAAGATCACAATTTCCGCATCTCCGCCTCGATCCAGGCCTCGACCTCGGCGTTGATGGCAGAGGCCTTCTTGCCCTCGGTGGGGATGGGCGGGCCGATGACCACGCTGATCAGTCCTGCGCGTTTCAGGAATGCGCTCTTGGGCCACAGCACGCCGGCGTTATGCGCCACCGGAATCACCGACGTACCCGTCTTGGCCGCCAGCCAGGCCCCGCCGATGTTGTATTTGCCGACCTCGCCCGGCTTGACCCGGGTACCTTCCGGAAACACCAGCACCCAGAAACCCTTGGCCAGACGATCCTCGCCCTGGACTTCGAGATCCTTCAGGGCCTCGCGACCTGCATCCCGGTCGATGGCGATCGGACTGATCATGGCCAACCCCCAGCCAAAGAACGGAATCCGCAACAGCTCCTTCTTCAGCACGAAGGCCAACGGCGGAAAGATCAGCTGGAAGGCGATGGTCTCCCAGGCCGACTGATGCTTGGACATGACGATGTATCGGCCACCGGCCGGCAGGTTTTCCTGACCGATCACACGATAGTCGATGTCCAGTACATAACGGGCCAGAACCACTACCACGCGTGCCCAGATGCCGATGAAGCGATAACGCGGTATCGGCGGCAGAGGCACGGCGACGAGGGCCGTCACGGCGAACACGATGGTGAATAGGGACTGCAGGAGCAGAAACAGCAGCGAACGCAGAAAGGTCATGCGGGAAAAACCCTAATCGAAATGGGAGAGAGCGCTTATCCAGCCTCACCGCTGCGAGTCAGCGCGGTCACCGCCTCGGCCAGGTCGGCATAGACCGGCGTACCTTCCGGCACACCGCCGCTGGCCAGCGTCCGGGCACCCTTGCCGGTCCGCACCAGTATGGGTTTGGCCCCGACTTCTCCCGCTGCCTGAAGATCACGCAGGGCGTCCCCGATGGCAGGCACGCCGGTCAGATCGGTGTGGTAGCGTTTGGCGATATCGCGGAACAGACCAGGCTTCGGCTTGCGGCAATCGCACTCGGCATCGGCAGGATGTGGACACAGAAATACCGCATCGATCCGTCCTCCAGCCTGACCGACCAACTTGTGCATCTTGGCGTGAATCTGGTTCAGCATGGCCATGCAGAACAGACCACGACCAAGACCGGACTGATTGGTCGCCACCACCACCCGGTAACCGGCCTGATTCAGCCGGGCAATGGCGTCCAGGCTACCGGCAATGGGTTTCCATTCGTCCGGTGATTTGATGAACTGGTCGGAATCGTGATTGATGACTCCGTCGCGATCGAGAATGATGAGTTTCATGGCAACCCTAATTGTGCGCGCGGTCCGAGGCTTGATTCAAGGCGCCGATCAATTGGCCGCCTCCACCCGGTTCCGGCCCTTGTATTTGGCCACGGCCTTGGCTTCATCGGCCCGCCGGAACAGGACATCGAGAGACTCACCCGGCCGATACTGAACAACACCGATGCTGATCGTGAAATGAACGGTCACATCATCCATGGCCACGGGGGTCCGCTGGCATTCGGCCCGGATTCGCTCAGCCATGCGCGCCGCCTCAGTCTGCCCGGTTCCCGGTAGCAGCACAATGAACTCCTCCCCGCCCAGACGGGCAAGATACTGATCCCCACTGAGCAGGGTCTCGGCCACC
>JARLJM010000203.1 GCA_031291185.1 Parasulfuritortus sp.
CCGTGGATGTCGAAATGCTTGCCGAGCAGGTCGGAGCTCATGGCCGAGCACTCGATATGCCAGCCAGGACGCCCCGGCCCCCAGGGTGACGGCCAGTTCGGCTCGTCCGGCTTGGCCGATTTCCACAGAGCAAAGTCCATCGGGTCGCGCTTGTTCGGGTCGATCTCAACCCGCTCGCCGGCACGCAGATCGTCCAGCGACTTGCCGGACAGCCTGCCGTAGGTCGGGAACGACTGCACCGCGTAATAGACGTCGCCATTGGCCGCCGCATAGGCATGGCCGTTGTCGATCAGGGTCTGGATCATGGTCAGCATCTTGCCGACATACTCGGTCGCGCGCGGCTCGTGGTCGGGCGGCAGTACGCCGAGGGCGGCGCTGTCGTCATGCATGGCGTCGATGAAACGTTGGGTCAACTGCGTGAACGGCTCACCGTTTTCCAGCGCCCGCTTGATGATCTTGTCGTCGATGTCGGTGACGTTGCGGACATAATCCACCGCGTAACCCGATGCCCGCAGCCAGCGGGTGATCATGTCGAACACCACCAGCACGCGGGCATGGCCGAGATGGCAATAGTCGTATACCGTCATGCCGCAGACGTACATCCGCACCTTTCCCGGCTCGATGGGCACGAATTCCTGTTTGTCACGGGCGAGAGAGTTGTAAAGTTTCAGCATGGCAGCGGGGACGATAACGACAATCGAAAGATGTGGATTTTAACGGAAGCCCGCCCCTAAACACCCCGGAAAACGCACACCCGACATGACGACACCTCTTTCTCACGATGCCGCGCTGGATTTGCTCCGCCGCGTCTTCGGCTTCGACCGCTTCCGGGGCAGCCAGGAAACCATCGTCCAGCACGTCTGCGCCGGCAATGACGCCCTGGTCCTGATGCCCACCGGCGGCGGCAAATCGCTCTGTTTCCAGATTCCGGCGCTGGTCCGGGCAGGCGTCGGCGTGGTGGTCTCGCCGCTGATCGCCCTGATGCAGGACCAGGTCGACGCCCTGCGCCAGAACGGCGTCGCGGCCGCCTTTCTCAACTCCAGTCTGGATTGGCGGGCCGCGGTCGAGATCGAGAACGCCGCCCGGAAAGGCGAACTGAAGCTGCTCTACGTCGCGCCGGAACGGCTGGTCACCGAGCGTTTCCTGAGCCTGCTGGCCGAGCTCGAGGCCGGCCCCGGACTGGCTCTGTTCGCCATCGACGAAGCCCATTGCGTCTCACAATGGGGCCACGACTTCCGACCGGAATACCTGCAACTCTCCCAGTTGCACGAACTCCATCCGACCGTCCCGCGCATCGCCCTCACCGCCACGGCCGACAACGCCACTCGGGAGGAAATGCGCGAACGGCTGAAACTGGGCGAAGCAAGACTGTTCCTGTCCAGCTTCGACCGGCCCAACATCCGCTACACCGTGGTCGAAAAGGACACCCCGCGCCGGCAACTGCTGCGTTTCCTCGACGGCCACCGCAACGAAGCCGGCATCGTCTACTGCCTGTCACGCAAGAAGGTCGAAGAAACCGCCGAGTGGCTGAAGCTGGAAGGCTATGCCGCCCTGCCCTATCACGCCGGCCTGGGGCAGGATGTCCGCGCCGACCACCAGCGCCGTTTCCAGCGCGACGAGGCTGTGGTCATGGTCGCCACCATCGCCTTCGGCATGGGCATCGACAAGCCGGACGTGCGCTTCGTCGCCCACCTCGACCTGCCCAAGAGCATCGAGGCCTACTACCAGGAAACCGGCCGCGCGGGTCGCGACGGCGAGCCGGCCGAAGCCTGGATGACCTACGGCCTGCAGGACATCGCCCTGCAACGCGCCCGCATCGACGAATCCGAATCGCCGCCCGAGATCAAGCGCCTGGAGGCGCAGAAGCTCAACGCCCTGCTCGCCTACTGCGAAGCGCCGCGCTGCCGACGCACCGTATTGCTGGACTACTTCGGTGAAGCCAGCCAACCGTGCGGCAATTGCGATGTCTGCCTCGACCCGCCCGACCTGTTCGACGGCACCGTCGCTGCGCAAAAAGCGCTATCTGCTGCCTGGCGCACGGGACAGCGTTTCGGCGGCGGCCACCTGATCGACATTCTGCTCGGAAAATCAACCGACAAAACCGTCCGCTTCGGTCACGATCAACTACCCACCTTCGGCGTCGGCAAGGACATCGACGAACACACCTGGCGCGGCATCCTGCGCCAACTGGTTGCCGCCGGCCTGATGCGGGCCGACCTGACTGAATACGGTGCACTCAAGCTCACCGACGCGGCCCGGCCGGTGCTGAAGGGGGGGCAAACCGTGCAACTGCGCCGGCCAAGCAAACAGACCTCAAAGAAAGCGGTCCGCACCAAGGCCAACGCAATCCCGGAAGGCCTTCTGGAAAAGGACTTACCACTGTTCGAAGCCCTGCGCACCTGGCGCCTGGACAAGGCACGCGAACAGGGCGTGCCGGCCTACGTCATCCTGCACGACCGCACATTGCGGCTGATCGCCACAATCCGGCCGGAGGATGAGGAGGGCCTGGCCGTGATTTCAGGGTTAGGTGCGGCGAAGCTGGAGCATTATGGGGAGGAGTTGCTGGAGGTCGTGGCCGAGTATGCGGAATGAATCAAGAACATTCGGCGCATTATTGAATACGCCCTACGGACTGCAAGAACTCTACGACCTTAATGGCGGGAAGGAAGGCTATGAGGATTCATGCCGAGTAGCCAGAGAGTACTTTGCCAAGTCGAAGGCCAATAACTTCTACACATAATTACCCGTCTTGGCCGTAGCCGAGCGTCAGGTCGCCACCCTACTACTGCCAGTCGGCGAGGTTTGCCCAGTGACTCGACTCTGTCAGTCCAGTATATTTTTGAGAGTGCGCAAGCTTATGTCGGTGTCCACTGAATCGGCAGCAGCCCACTCATCCGTAGGGTTGAACAAAGGCACCCAGCAAACTTAGCCGATCTGTTATTTCGCCCAGGTATCCTTGAGCCCAACCGTCCGGTTGAACACCAGTTTCTCACCCGGCGTGTGCTCGAACCGGTCGGCGCAAAAATAGCCCATGCGCTCGAACTGGTAGCGGGTTTCCGGTGCAGCGTCCTTCACCGCAGACTCGACCCAGCCTTGCACCGTTTCCAGCGATTCTGGATTGAGGAACTCCAGGAAGTCGCGGTCCTTGTGACCATCCGGCTCGGGGTCGGTGAACAGGCGGTCGTAGAGACGGATTTCCGCCGGCAGGGCGTGCTTGGCCGACAGCCAGTGGATGACGCCCTTGACCTTGCGGCCGACCGGATTCTTGCCCAGGGTCTCGTGGTCGATGGAGCAGCGCAGTTCGACCACATCGCCTTCGGCGTTCTTGATCGCCTCGTCGCACTTGATCACATAGGAGTAGCGCAGGCGCGCCTCGCCGCCCACGGTCAGGCGCTGCCAGCCGGCGGGCGGGGTTTCGCTGAAGTCGTCCTGCTCGATCCAGATTTCCGGGCCGATGGGCACGTCGCGTTCGCCGAACTCGGGATGATGGGAATGGAAACCGGCCGAGCGGCTGGCGGTGACGCCTTCCTCGTAGTTGGTCAGCACCACCTTGAGCGGCCGCAGCACGGCCATGATGCGCGGCGCCTTGGCTTCCAGGTCCTCGCGAATGGCGCCTTCCAGTATGGCCATGTCGATGATGTTGACCGACTTGGAGATGCCAATGCGGCGGGCGAACTCACGGATGCCTTCTGGGGTGTAGCCGCGCCGGCGCATGCCGTGGATGGTGGGCATGCGCGGATCGTCCCAGCCTGCGACGAGGCCTTGGGTCACCAGTTGCAGCAGTTTGCGCTTACTGGTCACGGTGTAGTGCAGTTCCAGGCGGGAGAACTCGATTTGCTGCGGGTGGCAACCAATGGTGATGTTGTCCAGCACCCAATCGTAGAGCGGGCGGTGGTCCTCGAACTCCAGCGTGCATAGGGAGTGGGTGATGTTTTCCAGCGCGTCGGAGATGCAGTGGGTGTAGTCGTACATCGGGTAGATGCACCACTGGTCGCCGGTGCGGATGTGGTGCGCCCGCTTTATCCGGTAGATGACCGGGTCGCGCATGTTGATGTTGGGCGAGGCCATGTCGATCTTGGCGCGCAGGGTTTTGCTGCCGTCCGGGAACTCGCCGGCCTTCATACGCCGGAACAGGTCGAGGTTTTCCTCGACAGTGCGGTCGCGGTAGGGACTGTTGCGGCCCTTCTCGGTCAGCGTACCGCGGTATTCACGCATTGCTTCCGGCGTCAGGTCGCAGACGAAGGCCTTGCCCTGCCGGATCAGTTCCTCGGCATAGTCGTATAGCGCCTGAAAGTAATCCGATGCCCAGCGCACCGATCCGTTCCATTCGAAGCCCAGCCAGCGCACGTCTTCCTGAATCGAAAGGGCATATTCCTCAGACTCTTTTTCCGGGTTGGTGTCGTCAAAACGGAGATTACAGGTACCCCGATAATCCCGGGCAAGTCCGAAGTTCAGGCAAATCGACTTGGCGTGGCCGACATGCAGATAACCGTTCGGTTCTGGCGGGAAGCGCGTCGCTACCCCCATGTGTTTTCCGCTGGCCAGGTCGGCGTCAATGATCGTACGAATGAAATGCTGTATCGGCGTGGTGTCGCTCATGATTATTTGATATATAGGGTCGGAGTAGGTCCAGTGGTGATAAAACGTTCCCGGACTGTTAGAATTCGCGTGAAGCACACCCAGAAAATGACCAGAAAAGTATAGCACCAATGGCCTTCAACCGATTCGCACTCGCCCTATTAGTCAGTCTGCTACCGGGCCTCGCCCTGTCTGCTTCCACGCCTTTGCAGGACGCATCGCAGCTTTTCCATCAGGGGCGGAGCGCGCAGGCCTTGGAAAAGGTAAACAGTTATCTGGCCGGAAATGCCAAGGACCCCCAGGCACGATTCCTGAAAGGCCTGATCCTCGCAGAGATGAATCGTGCCCCGGAGGCCATCAAGACCTTTACCGAATTGACCGACGATTACCCTGAGCTACCCGAACCCTATAACAACCTGGCCGTGCTCTACGCCTCCCAGGGACAATACGAGCAGGCCAAGAACAGCCTGGAAAAGGCCATTCGCACCAACCCGACTTATGCCACCGCGCATGAAAACCTGGGCGACATCTACGCCAAGATGGCCTCGCAGGCCTATGACAAGGCACTCCAGCTGGACAAGTCCAACACCTCGGCCCAAATGAAGCTGTCGCTGGTCAAGGACATATTCACCCCTACCGCACTGGAAAAAGCCAGGTCTGCCAAGCATGCTCCTGCCAAGGTTGCCGCTCTTGCCCAGGACACCACCCCTGAGCCAGTTTTATCTACGCCGATTACCAAACCCAACGAAAACAGCAAACAGGTCTCAACCGGCAAGCCTGACAACAACTCCAGTCAACCCGATGATGCTGTGCAAAAAACCATCCAGGATTGGGCCGCCGCCTGGAGTTCACGTAACGTAGTGACCTATCTGTCCTTCTACGCTGCCAATTTTGCCCCTCCCGAAGGCATGAATCGTACTGACTGGGAAGCCTTGCGGAAAAAGAGGCTGACTGCTCCCGAGTACATTCGTGTCCAGGTTTCCGACTTCAGGATTCAGCGCAATGGCAACCAGGCCACCGCGACATTCAAGGAACACTATGAGTCCAATGCATTGAAGGTCAACACAAGCAAGTCGCTTACCTTTGAATTGCAGAATGGCGCCTGGAAAATTGTGGCGGAAAAATAGCTTGCTCCATCATCTCCTGCGCTTGGTATTACCGATTGCCTCCCTGGCGCTGGTTATTCTGCCGGCACCAACCTGGGCGGAGGAAATCAACGCGTTGCCTGGCTCTCTGGGCCGCTCAGCTTCGACACCGGACAACCTTCTCGCTTCAACCATAGAGGACATCCGCGCCAGCCGGCCTGATTCGGCCCTGTCCAGTGTGAACAGGCTGATCGCCATGCGGCCTGATTTCAAACTGGCCTACTTGATCAAGGGCGACCTGCTATTGTCCAAAACCCGCGCGTTACCGGGGTTTGGTGGCGCGCAGGCCAATTCCTCCAGTCACTCGCTGGACGACCTCAAAGACGAGGCACGAGTTCGGCTGCTGAGTTACCTTGATCAGCCGGGTCCAGACAAGCTCCCAGCACAAATACTGCAGATGGCGCCCGGGCAGAAATATGCACTGCTGGCGGATGCAAGCCGGTCCCGTATCTACGTTTTCGAGAACGTAAACGGCGAGCCTCGTCTGATCAATGACTACTATCTGTCGGTTGGTAAAAACGGGGTTGGCAAGCGAAATGAAGGTGACAAGCGCTCACCCTTGGGAGTTTATACGCTCAACAACGAGCTACCCAAAAAGCAACTGACCCCGTTCTATGGAGCGGGCGCGTTTCCGCTCAACTATCCTAACGAATGGGATGCACTACAGGGCAATGAGGGACATGGCATCTGGCTGCATGGCGTTCCCCCCGATACCTACAGCCGGGCCCCAAAAACCAGCGAAGGCTGTCTCGTGGTCACCAATCCGGACTGGCAGGAACTTGCCCGTTACATCCGTCCCGACAACACACCACTTGTGATTACCGCGCATTCGGAGTGGCTGGACCGGGATGACTGGCTGGCCAAGCGCCAACAGTTTCTGGATGTTTTGGACAGCTGGAGGAATGACTGGCAGAAGCTCGACGCCGACAGCTTCATCGCCCATTACGCCCCTGATTACCTGAACAATCTAGGCAAGGCCTGGGTGGCCGCCAAGGAACGCAACATCACACAAAAAGAATGGATCAAGGTCGGCCTGACCGACATGAGTCTGTTCCAGTACAGCAGCGGCAACGACAATTTTGCCGTCATCAATCTCACACAGCATTACAGCAGCGACAAACTCAGCGACGTAAGCCGCAAGAAGATCTACCTTCGGCTCCAAAATGGCCAGTGGCGCATCGCCTTTGAAAAGACCCTGCAATCCGCGCCTTCTGTCGCCTTCAAAGATTAACCCCTCCACTACTTACTGAACTCCAAAATGGTCAAATTACATACCAATCACGGCGTCATCACGCTATCTCTCGACGCCGACAAGGCCCCCGACTCGGTCGCCAACTTTCTCCAGTACGCTCGTGACGGCCATTACGATGGCACGATCTTCCACCGGGTTATCGACGGTTTCATGATTCAGGGCGGCGGCTTCACACCTGACATGGAACAGAAATCCACCCGCCAGCCGGTACAGAACGAAGCCCATAACGGCCTGAAGAACCAAGCCTACACCATCGCCATGGCCCGCACACCGAACCCGCATTCGGCTACCAGCCAATTCTTCATCAATGTCAGCGACAACGACTTCCTCGATTACCGTGAACCGACCGCACAGGGCTACGGCTACTGCGTGTTCGGCAAGGTTGTTGAAGGCATGGACGTAGTCGATGGCATCAAGAAGGTTCGCACCGGCTCCCGTGGAGGCCATCAGGATGTGCCTGTGGAAAATGTGGTGATCGAGCGGGTGGAAATCGTTGAGGGTTGATGCCACCCTCTTCATCTCCGATCTGCATCTCTCGCCGGACGCACCGGCGACCCTGAACCGATTCCTTGCCTTTCTCGACGGACCCGCCAGTCAGGTCCGTCGGCTCTATATACTGGGTGATTTTTTCGAATCCTGGGTCGGTGACGACGACCTTCCATCACCGCTACCCGATACGGTTGTCCGCGCCCTGCGCGCACAGGCAGATACAGGTCTGGAAATTCACATCATGCATGGCAACCGGGATTTCCTGCTCGGGAAAGATTTCTGCCTGGCGAGCGGCACCCATCTGCTGGCCGATCCCACCTTGATCGAGTTGCATGGCACGCCAACCCTGCTCATGCATGGCGACAGCCTGTGCACGGACGATCTGGCTTATCAGCAGTTTCGCCTGCAGGTACGCAATCCAGCCTGGCAACAGGCCGTGCTGGCCCGTCCACTTGCAGAACGACGCCTGCTCGCCGCCCAGATGCGCGACCAGAGCAGCATCGCAAAGGACGGCAAGACCATGGTGGTGATGGACGTCAATGAGGAAGCCGTTGCCGAGGCCTTCCGGAACCATGACTGCCCCCGGCTGATCCATGGTCACACCCATCGGCCGGCCCGTCATGTCCACTTGGTCGACGATCTGGAGCGCGAACGCTGGGTGTTGCCGGACTGGTATGAAACCGGCGGCTATCTCAAATGCGACAGCCTGGGCTGCCAGCTGCTGGCCTGGGCAGGCTGATCAGAGCAGGGAAAACCCCCGCTCCAGATCACGTTTGATATCTTCGACCGACTCCAGACCCACTGCAATCCGGATCAGGCCATCGCCAATGCCGGCATCCGCCCGTTGTTCAGGGGTCATCCGGCTGTGCGTAGTGCTCGCGGGATGGGTGATCGTGGTACGCGTATCGCCCAGATTGGCGGTAATCGACATCAGCCGGGTCTGGTCGATTACCGTCCAGGCCGCATCCTTGCCGCCAACCGTCTCGAAGGCCACGATACCGCCGCCGGTCTTTTGCTGTGCCATGGCCAATGCATATTGAGGATGGGACGGCAGGCCGGGATACAGAACCCGAGCAACCTTGGGTTGCGTCTCCAGCCACTTCGCCAGTTCGAGCGCATTGCGCGAATGCGCCTCCATGCGAATCGGCAGCGTTTCCAGGCCCTTGAGCAACACCCAGGCATTGAAAGCAGACAAGGTCGGGCCTGCCGTGCGCAGGAAGGTATAGACACCTTCCATCAACGCCTTGCTGCCCAGCACCGCGCCGCCCAGGACCCTGCCCTGCCCGTCCAGATACTTGGTCGCGGAATGAATGACAATATCCGCACCCAGTTCCAGGGGACGTTGCAGGATGGGTGAGCAAAAGCAATTGTCGACGGCCAGCCACGCGCCAACCTCATGAGCAATGGCCGCAATGGCTCGAATGTCACTCACTTCAGTCAGCGGATTGGATGGCGACTCAAGAAAAAACAGTTTCGTATTGGGTCGCACGGCCTGACGCCAGGCCTCCGGATCGGTCGGCGAGACGAAGGTGGTCTCCACCCCGAAACGACCCATGATGTTGTTGAACAGTTGCACCGTGGAACCGAAGATCGAGCGTGACGCGACCACATGTTCGCCGGCCTTCATCAATCCCATCACCGTGGCCAGAATGGCGGCCATCCCCGACGCGAAGGCCACGCAACGCTCGGCACCCTCAAGCGCGGCCAGACGGTCCTCGAACATGCTGACCGAGGGGTTGGTGAATCGCGCGTAGATGTTGCCCGGCTCGGCGCCGGAGAAACGGGCGGCCGCTTCGGCCGCGCTGCCGAACACGAAGCTGGAGGTCAGGAACATCGCTTCGGAATGTTCATGGAACTGGCTGCGCACCGTTCCGGCTCGTACGGCTAGCGTATCGGGATCGAATTCGTCGTTCATGTCGTCGCCTTTCAGCTACTGCTGGCCAGGTTTAGGTCCATCTGCCGTGTCGGCGGCGAAGAGACTACCGGCACAGTACCGTCGCGCATTCCTTCCAGGCGCGCCAGATATTCTTCGGACACGTCGCCGGTAATGTATTTGCCATCGAAACAGGACGCGTCAAAGGCCGTGAGTTTCGGGTTCACCTCCTGTATCGCCTTGATCAGATCGGACAGGTCCTGATAGATAACCGCATCGGCGCCGATCTCGCGGGCAATTTCTTCGTCGGTTCGACCGTTGGCCAGCAATTCGGCACGGGTCGGCATGTCGATGCCATAGACGTTCGGGAACCGGACCGGCGGACTGGCGGAGGCGAAATACACGGCACGGGCGCCGGAATCCCGCGCCATCTGGATGATCTCCCGGCTGGTGGTGCCGCGCACGATCGAGTCGTCGACCAGCAGCACGTTCTTGCCCCGGAATTCCATGGACATGGCGTTGAGTTTCTGGCGCACCGATTTCTTGCGCACACCCTGTCCGGGCATGATGAAGGTACGGCCGATATAGCGGTTCTTGATGAAGCCCTCGCGATAGGAGATGTCCAGTTTCTTGGCCAACTGCAGCGCGGAGGGGCGGCTGGTATCGGGAATCGGGATCACCACGTCGATCTTGAGATGGCTGTACTGGGTCTTGATCTTTTCAGCCAGGTACTCGCCCATCTGCAGTCGGGTCTCGTAGACCGAAGCGCCATCCATCACCGAATCAGGACGGGCGAAGTAGACATACTCGAAAATGCAGGGGGTGAACTGGGTTTTGAGCGTGCAGACACGAGTATGCACCTCGCCATCCAGCGTGACCAGAATCGCCTCACCTGGCGCCACATCGCCCTGAACCTTGAATCCCATCGCCTCCAGGGTGACGCTTTCCGAAGCTACCATCCAGTCCTGTCCATTTGCGCCGACCTGGGTACCGAATACCAGGGGCCGGATACCATGCGGATCGCGGAAAGCGAGCAAACCGAAACCGGCGATCATGGCCACCACGGCATAGGCGCCCCGGCAACGACGATGCACGCCGGATACCGCCTTGAACACGTCATCCACGGTCAGGCGATGGCCCTGCACCGCTTCCTGGAGTTCATGCGCCAGAACGTTGAGCAGGACTTCTGAATCGGAGCCTGTGTTCACGTGACGCAAGTCCTCCATGAACATGTCCTGCTGCAATTCCTCGGTATTGGTCAGATTGCCGTTATGGCCCAGCACGATGCCGAAGGGTGAATTGACGTAGAAGGGCTGGGCCTCGGCCGGGCTGGAGGCCGAACCGGCGGTGGGATAGCGGACATGACCGATACCGACATTGCCGATCAGGTTGCGCATGTCGCGGGTACGGAATACGTCACGCACCATGCCGATGCTCTTGTGCATGTGGAACTTGCTGCCGTCCATCGTGACGATGCCGGCCGCATCCTGGCCACGATGCTGCAACAACTGGAGCCCGTCATAGAGCAACTGATTGACGGGTTGACTTGAAACAACGCCCACGATTCCGCACATGGCAGTTCGTCCTAAGTAAAGCGAATCAGCACTGCCAGATCATGTGGCAGCCAGGGAATAACCTTTTGGGCCGCGACCGTGATCGGGCCACCCACCAGAGACTCCTGCCAGGCC
>JARLJM010000204.1 GCA_031291185.1 Parasulfuritortus sp.
GAGGCGCCATCCTCCATGACGTAGAGCAGCGATACGATGGCGTTGGTCGGGAAATAGACGTGGCTCATCCGCGTGCCGGGCTCGTGCAGCACCTGGCCGAGTTTCATCGGGACCAGTTCAAGATGGGGTTTGATGTGTGCGTAGATATCTACGGGTATGGCGGCCAACAAATGGTTCTGGTGGAGATCATGAGTATCTGAATGAGCGGGTTCTGTCATTTCAGGTTCTCATGCCTTGACCCTGGAATCTGGTTGTGCGTGCCTTCCCGCGTCGGCCTGTTCGATTTTGCTGATATCGAACAGGCCGAGACGAAGCAGCGGAGCGCCAGCTGCCGACTGTAGACGCCGGCAGTCGAGATAAGCGCGAAAGGCGGCGTTGTCGGAACGCATCATCTCAAGCACCAGGGTTCGTTTCTCGAATCCGGATGGTTCCATCAGGTTCATGAACACCCGGTGCCAACGGTCTCTGTCCTGGGGCGCAACAAACATGGAAAAGCGGCGATGGAGCAGTTTTACACGATCCACGCCCAGCAATTCGGCACCGGTCAGGTTGATTTCATCGATCAGGCATTCACGGCCCAGAGTGATGTAGCCAACCGGGGCCAGTTCATAGAACTCCGCATAATGATCCCGCGCTTCCTCCAACTCGGCATGCGCCCGGCGCAATTCTTCGATCTGCATCTCCAGTTCCACCTTGTGAACGAGGAGTTCGTGCAGCATGACTTCTGCCGGCAGAACCGCTGTCGCGGCTGGAGACAGGTTGGACAGTATCCGGTCTGCGTCAGTCCTCAGTACCTGGCGTTTTTCGATCCAGTCGGTCTTGGGCTTCAAGCACTATTCTCCTGACTTGCATGCGGTGGTTCGGGAGAAGCGGCTGAAGGCAGGGCCGGGGCAGTTTGTATTGTTATGGCCGCTTCAATTTCAGTGGCATCGTGCGTGACTCCGTTTCACGATAGCACCCCATTGTGACATTGTCTGGAACAAATCCGGGCACCTTTGCACTGCTCAAACGAGTTATACATGTTCAATATCGAGTTCGATTGCCGCGAGATCACCTGATGGTTCGACGCCGGTTGTTGCGCCAGGCGTTCCTTCGCGCATAGAGGTTCATCAGCGGAGTCACCGAGATGCCATGCAGGACAATGGAAACCGCCACCATGGTGAGGGTGAGGGCGATGATCTCCTTCGCCAGGGGACGCGACAGGCCATGGTTGATCGCATACATCAGGTAGTAGATCGAACCGATGCCACGGATGCCGAACCAGGAAATCAGGATGCGCTGATCGCGCGATACCGGTGCGCCAAGCAGGCCCAGCCAGACCGACACGGGGCGCACGACCACAAGCAGCAGCAGGGCAAACCAGAGGACGCCGGCGTGGAGATAGGTGTAGGTCAGCATCGCGCCGACCACCAGAACGACCGCGACTTCGGCAATGCGCTCCAGTTGCTCGTTGAATCCGCGTACCTCCTGCATCATGTAGGCACTGGCATATTGAGAATCGGAGGCCAGCGCCTCCTTGGCCTGGCTGCTCTGCAGACCGGTTTCCAGAATGGCCGGGTTGGAGGTTTCCCCGGGTTGTTCCTTGACCCGCTGCAGGGCGAGGCCCGCTGCGAAAACGGCCATGAAGCCGGAGGCATGGCCGAGCACGGCGACACCATAGGCCAGGGCGACCAGGCCCAGCGCGAGGAATTCGTCGAAGCCGACCGATTCCTTGTGACGGCTGCGCAGATAGACCACCAGTCTGCCGATCAACGTGCCCAGAACACCGCCAACCATCAGACCGCCAGCCATCGACCAGAGCACATCGATCGCCAGCCAGCGCCAGCCATCCGTGCCAAGGTCGTGCAAGCCCAGCAAGCCGAGGCCGAGCATGACGAACGGGAAAGCCGCGCCGTCGTTCAGGCCGCCCTCGCCGGTCAGGCTGAAGCGCAGTCGGTCGCGATCGTTCGCCTCCAGGACCTGGACATCGGAGGCGAGCACCGGGTCGGTCGGGGCGAGAATCGCGCCCAGCAGAATCGCCGCGCCCAGGGAAAAGTGCAGGACAAGCACCGCGATCACGGCGATCAGCGCAACGGTAATCGTCATCGATACCAGCGCCAGCCGTATCGGCAGGCGCCAGCTTTTGTGCGTGAGGGGCAGGCCCAGCTTCAGGCCGACGGCGAACAGCGAAATGAGCACCGCCACCTCGGCCACTCTTTCGATAATCCCCGAGTAGACCTGCGGATCGGGTGCCATGAGCGCCAATCCGGCAGGCCCCAGCCCGAAACCGGCGGCCAGGTAGAGCATGGCGGTGCTCAGCGGGAGTCGCTTCAGCGATGTGCCTGACAGGGCCATGGTGGTCAGAAGTGCGCCGATGATGAGCGCCCAGATTGCAAAAGTCATGGAATGCCGCCCCGGTAAGTGCAATCGCAAGGTTGAAGATAGGCGAATTGTTCAGCCGAATCGGTGCGCTGGGGCACATAGCGATATCCCCTGCGGCCTGTTGTGTGCGCTACCGTCCAGACCAGCACCCGGCATCACGATAGGCTGCATGCGGATCATTCGAAGCGCAATGGCCGCACAGCCACAACCCCAGGAGCCAGGACATGACCAAATCCGCAAGCAAAGCCAAAACAGGCGGTAACGCCTCATCCTCTGAATCAGACCCCTTTCTTACCGACATCAAGACCCTGCGCGAACGCGCACGCAAACACATCATGGATGGCGCGGTCACCGCGTCCTATGGCGCCGACCGGGGCGTGGTGGTGAAGCTGTTGAATGAAGCTCTGGCCACCGAACTGGTCTGTGTCCTGCGTTACAAGCGGCACTACTTCATGGCTCGCGGCATCAATGCCGACACCGTGGCGGCGGAGTTTTTGGTCCATGCCACAGAGGAACAGGGCCATGCCGACCTGATTGCCGCCCGCATCGTGCAACTGAAGGGCGAGCCCGATTTCAATCCGGAAGGCCTGGCCATGCGCAGCCACGCGGAATACGTGGAGGGCAAGGGTCTAGTCGACATGATCAAGGAAGACCTGGTGGCGGAACGGATCGCCATCGACAGTTATGGCGAGATGATCCGCTACCTCGGCGACAAGGACGTCACCACCCGGCGCATGCTGGAAGACATCCTGGCAGTGGAAGAGGAACATGCGGACGACCTGTCCAGCATGCTGGAAAAACTGAAGGCAAACTAGGGTAACGCTGATTTATCCGTCATTCCCGCGAGAGCGGGAATGACGCGCATCGCTTATTTTTTCGTGCTGGCCTTATCCAGGTCATTTTTCAGGTCGCCCAGACCTGCCTGGATTTTGCCGCCGATGTTCTGAACTGTCCCTTTCAGCTCCAGTTCCTTGTTGCCGGTAACCTTGCCGGCGACTTCCTTCATCTTGCCTGTTGCCTCGTCGATACGGCCCTTGGCTTGATCCTTGTTCATGGTGTTCTCCTGGAAATAAATGTTGACGATGATCGGGAGCGCCGCGCGTGTCGGCCAGTGCCCTCCGTAAATGAGGATAAGCAGACAGACCGATTTGTTCTGTGCGGCAGCACACATCAGGCACGGCACGCATGAACCATTTCAGGCAACTTGAGCCATGAGAGGAACCGGTTCTATCGGCAACCATAAGTGCGGCATCGCACAGACTGCGGCGACCGTTGTGGGTAGCCTGTTATCAGGCTGACAGCAAAGTCGCCGTCCCGCGATTCACCCGCGCGGTTTCGGCGTCGAGGCTGTTTCGAACCACCCATTTCCACTTTCAAAGGATTTGCCATGAACCATCCAATATTGATTTCCGGACTGCTCGCCATGCTGTGTTTGGGTGCCTGTGACAGACCCACAACGGTCATTACGCCTCCCGCACCGGCTGCAGTGCCCGGCCCTGCAGGTCCGCAAGGCGCCCCCGGTGCGCAGGGCGAGCAGGGAACGATGGGCAACGAGGGGATGCAGGGAAACCGGGGCGTACAGGGATACCAGGGCAATGAAGGCAGTCAGGGCAGTCAGGGCGACCCCGGCACCCCTGGCAGTTCAACGACGGTAATCGTGGCACCGCCGGCTCCGCCGGCGCCGCCCGCAAACTGAACCGAATCGAGGAGAATGTCATGAGCTTGGGAACCATCCTGCTAATCATCCTGATCCTGATGCTGATCGGCGTCCTGCCAACCTGGCCACACAGCAGAAGTTGGGGCTACGGGCCCAGCGGTGGCTTGGGTCTGGTCGTTGTTATCATCATTGTCCTGCTCCTGCTGGGCGTGCTGTGACCGGATGTCATCGAATCGGCCGTTTTTCCTGCCGCGGCTGGGCCATGTATTAGCGGGCCTGCTGGTGTTTCTGGCAGGCTGCAGCAGCCTGCCGACCATCGTGCCCGATCTGGCGGTCCGCGGTCCGCCCGTGCCCCTGAGCGGGGCGAATGGCCCGTTGTCGGCTGCGCAAAGCAAGGCGATCCTCGCCCGCCTGGCAAGCCGTGGGCAGGCCACGGATATCTTTGACCGCCACCTGGCGGTCGAGGAGGCCATCGTCGGCAGCCCGCTGACGACAGGCAACAACGTGTTGCTGCTTCAGGACGGCCCAAGCACCTACCAGGAAATGTATTCGTCCATCCTGGCGGCCCAGGACAACATCAACATGGAGACCTATATCCTGGGTGACGACGAGGTGGGTCAACGCTTCGCCAGGGCCTTGATGGAAAAGCAGCGACAAGGCGTGCAGGTCAATCTGATCCGGGATAGCGTGGGCACCCTGAACACCCCGTCCGAGTTCTTCAAGCAACTGGTCGACAGCGGCATCCAGGTGCTCGAATTCAACCCGATCAACCCAATGCAAACCCGCAAGGAATGGGAACTCAATCAACGCGACCACCGCAAGCTGCTGATCGTCGATGGCCGCACGGCCTTCCTGGGCGGCATCAACATCAGCAGCGTTTATTCCGGCGGTTCGTTCAGGACAGGATCGCGCAGCAAGCCGGTCGGCGGCGCCGAGAGCAGCCCGGAATGGCGCGATACCGACCTCGAACTGAAGGGGCCGGTGGTGGCCGAATTCCAGAAGCTGTTCATCGCCAGTTGGCAAGGCCAGAAGGGGGCGCCGCTGGCGGCGAGGAATTATTTCCCGCCACCTGTGAAGGCCGGCCAGATGGTGGTGCGGGCGATCGGCAGTTCGCCTGAAGAACCCTACAGCCTGATCTATGCCACCCTGCTCTCGGCCATTGGCAGCGCCGAAACCAGCGTACACCTGACCAACGCCTATTTCGCCCCCGACCCGCAACTGCTCGACACCCTTGAAGCCGCCGCCCGGCGCGGGGTCGACGTGACCCTGATCCTGCCCAGCCAAACCGACTCCTGGCTGGTGTTCCAGGCCGGGCGCGGCTACTACGACCGACTGCTGCGCGCGGGGGTGAAAATCTACGAGCGGCACGGGGTGATCCTGCATTCCAAAACGGCGCTGATCGACGGCGTATGGGCCACGGTCGGCTCGACCAACCTGGACTGGCGCAGCTTCCTGCACAACTACGAAGTGAATGCGGTGGTTCTGGGCTCGGACTTCGGCCAACAGGTGCAGACGATGTTCGACAAGGACCTGGCGGCATCCGACCGGATCACGCTGGAGCAGTGGGAACATCGCCCGCTCGACATGCACCTCAAGGAGTGGTTCGCCCGGATATGGGAATACTGGCTGTGAAATCCGGTCTGCGCGCTTTGGCCGATTAGAGTCCTGCGGAATTGCATCGGTTTTGACCATTGCTTTCGCGTGTCGATGACCGGTATCGGATTCATCGGCTGTCGCTGGACCTGATACGGTGTGAGCCCGCTTTCGGCCATTACCGACGCAGACGCTAGCTTCAGTTGAATAGCCGGTGTAGAGAGGCTTTTACAACGAGCTAAATGCTGTATTTTCTAGCGAATGGATTTCCATTTTAAAGCAGCCGTCTTTCGTGGTTTCCACCTTGTATGAATAGCCGGAGTTGGTAAGTATCGGATAGAGTTGACGTGGCTCTCGATGAGTCAAAACACGTACATACTCGCCAGGACGCATTAATTCCAATGCCACAAGAATGCGCTCCATTGGTTTCGGACATTCCTGCCAGCGAGCATCGATCAATAATTCGCGATCCATCGAAGTTCTCCTCAATTGGTAGCATCCTGCCTGGATCGGTCCTGTACGACCACGTACGGTGCAAATAACGGTTTTGAACGTTACCTTGCACCAGCCGCCAATAGCCAAAGCTGTGTCTGGGTAACCGCGCTGGTTTACTCTCAAACCAACAGGGCACAAGAATAGGCTTAAAGTTTTACAAGCAAAATGCTAATTCAAAGGTTTTGCTTTGCGTCAAATAAACCATTCTAACGAAATGGTCTAAGCAAGGAGGGATGTACCCATGTAGCGTAGACTTACTCCGACAATCGCCTAACTTACGGAACAAAGGGCCGCGAACCGGGAGCGGCTATGACGGCCTATCCACCTGAATTTTTAGTCGACGGCCGGCGTTCATCGGCTAGAAGACCAGTTTTGCTCTACACGTAACCGTCAACTCATGGCTGGCAAGCCAGGCTCGAACGATTTCCAGCCCAGTGACCGCTGACGATTCCGATACCAGTCATCGGCATGTGAACACATGGCCAGAACCGATGCACATGAAAAGCGGCACCCCCTATTGGGGCGGTTGCTGCTGACGCAGATACTCGCTTCGTTTCATATTCAGGTAATCGGTCTTGTCCAGCTCATGCAATTGCCGGGGGTATTTCTCCGTGGCGGCGAACCAGCTTTGCAGGCTTTTTTCGAACCGGTCGCGGGGTAGTGCGGCAAGTGAGCCGAGGTACGAATCGATCGCGAGGTAATAGCGCATGGTGTTGCGTTCGATCAGGCCTCGCTCGCCGCCTATATAGTCGGGCAGGCCGTTCGATTGCTTGCCGGTCAGGGTGAACCCGACCTTGTCCCGGCCGATGGTGGCCAGGTAGGTATTCATGGCGAGTTGTCCGGTCAGTCCGTAGGCATACGAGTAGGTTAGATGCAGAAAGGTCCGGCTCCCGGTCACCGGTATCGCCGCCAGCTGGATGAGGTAGTCGTGGGTACTCAGTGGCCCCGTATCCGCATTGAGCCGGATATCCAGGAAGTTCGACGTTTTCGAGGCAAGGCGATAGGCAAAGGCAACGGGATACGCATCCCCCAGCAGCTCGGGATATTTTTTGCCGATCCTGACTGTCAGTACAGCACCGGCTCCGGTCACCGTGGCACGGCAGTACTTGGTATTGAGATGCAGGATCAGCACATCGCACCATTGCCCGGGACCGCTGAGCGACGCGGCGACCGTGGCGAATGGATAGTCGACCAGGGCGTAGAGGTCGCCTTGCAGATGGCCGGACGAATCCGACGAGTCGAGGATCAGTGCCCGCCGGAACGGACTGTGGTTCAGTCGCTCACCCAAGGCTGCATATTGTGCCTGGAGGGTTGCGGCCGATTGCATTTCCGGCCCGGCGGCCAGCGCGCAACCCGCGCTGGATAACGCAATCAGGAAGACCAGCCACCCTGCCAGCCTGATCACTCATGTTCCCGCAATCGCAACCATCGGCTCGGGAACGGCTCAATGATACTGATCGTGGCGGTCATTGCTGCCGTCATGATTGTCATCCTGGCCACCGTGATCCCGATTGTCCTTGCGATCACCACCATGATCCTGGCCATTGTGATAGCCATCATCATGGCCGCGGTTGGGCGCAATAAAACAGCCACTCAAGCCCAACATCATCAGACTTGAAATCAACACTAGTTTTTTCATGATCCGTCCTTTTATCTGATTGGCGGTTATTCGCTCGATGCTTGATAGTCCGGGGCACGGTTATTTCTTGTCGCCCTTGGCGGCGTCCTGAATGTTTTCACCGGCCTTCTCGACCTGGTTTCCGGTCTTCTCGACCGCGTTGTCCACTGCCTTGCCGGCTTGCTCGGCCGGGCCTTCCTTCTTCGCACAGCCGGGCAGGGCCGCAAGCAACATGCCTATGGCCACTGCAGCGCCGATGGTCCTCATGAGCTTCATCATCTTTAAATCTCCTAGTGAGCCGATATCCATCATCGGCCGATATGTATTGCGTCCAGCGATCCAATCAGACCGAAGACCTGAAGCAGCCATATGACGACAATAATGACGACCACGATATTCAGGATGTTCTTTATTTTTCGATCCATGGGGATGTAGTTGTTTACGAGCCAAAGCAGCACGCCAACCACGATTAAAACGATTACCAGATTGATCAGAGGCACGGGATTCTCCTGTAACGGCATCAAGTGCCCAGTAGACCCGATTCAGGAGCGGCAGTCGGTGCGCTAACGCACATTTCATTGCGAAAAAACCGGGGTATGTACGGTCGCCCGATAGCGATGGTTATGCCAACGCTGCACAGGAACGATCAAGGCCGCTTCCGCCGGCCAGACTTATTCGCGCGGGCGGTTCCTTGCCAGCTTTACCAGCGCGACCAATAGATCCTGGATGTGCTGCCGGGTCGATTCGTCGGTCAGGTTGCCGTCCCGGTCGAACCGCTGCGCGGCCTGGCCGATCATCACTTCGGGCTGGCTGACCACCGGCATGCCGAAGGCGACGAGGATCTGCCGGAGGTGGTATTGCGCGCGAGCCGTGCCCAGGTTGCCCGGGGACGCCCCCATGATCGCCGCCGGCTTGCCCAGCCAGGCGTTGTCGCCATGGGGCCGCGATGCCCAGTCGATGGCGTTCTTGAGCGGGCCGGGCACCGAATAGTTGTACTCCGGCGTGGCGAACAGGATGGCATCGGCGGCCAGAATCCAGCGCTTGAATTCAAGCACCGCGTGCGGCGGCACCATTTCGTCGTCCTGATTGAAGACCGGTATGTCATTCAGTTCGATCAGGTGCAATACCGCCCCCTCCGGCACCATGTCCTGGGCGGCCTTGAGCGCATAGCGGTTGAAGGAGTCTTTACGCAGGCTCCCTGCGATTCCCAGAATTCTCAGTTCTTCCATCTTCGATCTCCCACTGGATGATGGCCTGTACTCAACGTGATCCGGCCCGTTGCAGCCGTGTTTTCAAGGCGGCGATTTCATCGAGCAGATCGAGCGCCAGCGCGACGCCGGGCGGGTTGATCTCCAGGTCGCGTGTGAGCCACAGGGCCAGCCGCGCGCGATGCAAGGCCGATCCGGTGAAACGCCAGTCCGGCGGTGCGTCGCCGATCGGTTCCAGCACGCCCTCGAAGACCCAGGCCATCACATGCTCCTCGGAGGCGCGGCAGGCCTGACACAACTCCTCCAGGGTCAGATGGATTTCTTCCTCGACGATGGCCCCGCGGATCAGTTGCAAGTTTGTATTGGTCATGACGGGTCACCTTTTCATCGGTTCACGGGCGTTGAAGTCGAAGGCCTTGGCCATGGCCCGGTAGGCCTCCTTCTCGCTTTCGCTGACTGCCGGCGGCAACACGACCTTCGGTACGACATACAGATCGCCGGGCGGATTGCCGGGTATGCCCTTGCCCTTCAGTCGCAGCGATTTTCCCGCCGCCGTGCCTGCGGGAACGGTGAGCTGCACCGAGCCGTCGGGCGTCGCCACCGCAAGCGAACAGCCGAGCGCGGCTTCCCAGGGCGCCAGCGGCAGATCGAGATAGACATCGCGGTCGTCGATGCGGAAGCGCGGATGGGGATTGAAGCCGATCTCCAGATACAGGTCGCCGGCCGGGCCTTCGCCCAGGCCAGGCTCGCCCTGTCCGGTCAGGCGCAGGTGCTGGCCGGCCCGGATACCTTTGGGGATGCTGACGTCAAGCCGGCGTTCGCGCAGGACGACATGGCCCTGTGCATCCACCTCCGGCACCCGCAGGGAGATGCTGCGCTGGGCGCCGCGATAGGCATCTTCCAGGTCGATCAGCACCTTGGCGTGATGATCCTCGCCGCGGGCATGCATGCCGGGCCGTTGCGCCCCGCGCGCCTGACGGCCGAACAGCGCCTCGAAGAAGTCGCTGTGATCCATGCCGTCGCCGGCGCCGAAGTCGCGTCCGCTGAACTCGAAACCGGCATTCCAGTCGGGCGGCGGCTTGAAGTCCTGCCCGGACTTCCACTGGCTGCCCATCTGGTCGTAGGCGGCGCGCTTTTCGGGATCTTTCAGAACGGCGTAGGCCTCGCCCAGTTCCTTGAAGCGTGCCTCGGCATCGGGGTCCTTGCTCACGTCTGGATGGTATTTGCGCGCCAGCTTGCGGTAGGCACGCTTGATCTCATCCTGCGTCGCGCTGCGCGGCAGGCCGAAGGTTTCGTAGTAGTCCTTGAATTTCATGGTTCGGCGTTTCGTCCTTCATGTCCGGTGGAACTCGATGCATCTGACCTTCTTCGAGCATAGCGCCTGTCCGCGAAATCGACAGGGCGTTCCCCCGGTCAGGTCGCCGCGCCAAACAGCATGCCGGCACCGGCAGTCAGGGCCATGGCCAGTGCGCCCCAGAAAACCACCCGAAGCGAAGCCCGGAATACCGGCGCACCGCCGGCCCGGGCGGCCAGTGCGCCCAGCGCGGTGAGCACGATCAGCGAGACGCCCGCCACTCCCGTGACCAGCCATGTCGACGGCGCCAGCACGGCGGCGAGCAGGGGCAAGGCGGCCCCGACGGAAAAGGTTGCCGCCGAGGTGAGCGCCGCCTGGATCGGGCGTGCGGTCATGGTCTCGCTGATGCCCAGTTCGTCACGGGCATGGGCGCCCAACGCATCGTGAGCCATCAGCTGCCTTGCGACCTGCGCCGCCAGATCAGGGCCGAGCCCGCGTTGGACATAGATGGCCGCCAGTTCCCGATGTTCGGTTTCGGGTTGGCTGTCCAATTCGGCCCGCTCGCGGGCCAGGTCGGCCTGTTCGGTGTCGGCCTGCGAACTGACCGACACGTACTCGCCCGCTGCCATCGACATCGCTCCCGCAACCAGCCCGGCCACGCCGGCCAGCAGCAGTTCGCTGCGCGCCACATGGGCGGCCGCGACACCGACCATCAGACTGGCCGTTGAGACAATGCCGTCATTGGCGCCCAATACGGCCGCGCGCAACCAGCCTATGCGCTGGCTGCGGTGGATTTCGCGGTGAGTGGCACGAACCATGAAATGGCTCAGATATGCACGTGTGCTGCCGGCATGAAATTACCGCTGGCCACCCTGGCCATGATCGCCAGGCCTGTCGCGATTATTGTCCTGGCCGTCGCTCTGGCCTCGATTGCGCTCCTGCCCGGCACCCTTGCCCTGCGGCTTGCCTCCCTGGTCATGCGTTCTGGCTTCCGGCTGCGGATGCTGTGCTGGCCCCGGCTGCGGACGCTGAGCGGGTGCCGGTTGTTGATGCTGAGTTGGTGCCGGTTGCGGGTGCTGAGCGGGTGCCGGTTGCGGATGCTGAATTTCCTGCCTGACTGGTGGTGCTTGTCGTTGCGGTGCAACCTGGGCTGGTGCCGGTCGCTGACTGTGTTCTGCACCATTCGGCTGCGCATGGGGGGCTGGCTGAATCGACGGCGGAGGGCGCGAACCCATGTTGCGCTGGGATTCGTTTCCGCCCGGATGCGGGACGGCCCGCATTTCGTTCTTAGACGGTGCTGGTGGGTGTTGCGCTTGTGGCGTCGGCTCATGCTGACGCACAAGCGGGTCATGCGGCTGGTAACGGTAGTTCTGGTTTTGCAGTGTTTGCTGCTGTGTTACACCGGGATAGTGGTTTCCGGAATAGCGCTTCTGATAGACTGGCAAGGGAGCAGGCGTGGGCGCCGTTCGGTGATCCCACCGGTCCCATCCGCTTCGACGCTGCGCCCAGTCATGGCCCCAATGATCACCCCAGCGTGGTGCCGCATTCCGCGACCAACCCCGGAAATAGGCCGGCGGCTGCCGGTAATAGCGTACCGGAATGCGCAGGATGTAGACCGGGACGTATTCCGGGTCAACCTGGTTCCAGGGCCCGTTGTACCAGGGGCTGGAATACCAGCTGTCATCGAGGTAGACCCAGTATTCACCATCGTAGAAGAAATAGTTCGTGCTCAGTCGCGGTGCGTAATACACCGGATAACCCGGCACCCGTACCAGTTCCGGATACTGGGGCAGGTTGACCCCGATACTCACGTTGCCAAAACGCATACCGACGCTCACGTCAGCCAGGGCCGGTGCGGCCGAACACAGTGCCATACACAGCACTAAAAGTCTGATACGCATGATTCATCCTCCGATTCGATAAGGAACCCGGAGCCAATTCGCATTGACTCCGGGCTCCTGGACAACTCCATCACCCCGGCTTTACCGCCAGCCGGTTTCTAACTTCCTTGACACCGGCGACAGAGCCCGCAAGTGTCTTTGCTCGATCACTACTCGGCAGCGAGTCAACCGATCCGCTTAATGTCACGACACCCTTGACTGTATCTAC
>JARLJM010000038.1 GCA_031291185.1 Parasulfuritortus sp.
GAGGATGCGAAACGCCGGCTTCATTCCAACCCGTTGCGCATTCTGGATACCAAGAACCCCTCCATGCAGGCGCTGGTCGAGGCGGCGCCCAAGCTGATCGATGAACTGGACGAGGCCGCGCTGGTCCATTTCGAGGCGGTCAGGCAGGGGCTTGACCGCGGGGGTATCTCTTATCGTATCAACCCACGGCTGGTACGCGGTCTGGACTATTACAACTACACCGTGTTCGAATGGGTCACCGACCGGCTCGGTGCCCAGGGTACGGTCTGCGCCGGCGGACGCTATGACGGCCTGGTCGCACAACTGGGCGGCAAGCCTGCGCCGGCTTGCGGTTACGCCATGGGTGTGGAACGTCTGCTGGCCCTGATGGCCGAGTTGGGCGTGGCAGCACCTGCGTCCGGGCCGGATGTCTATGTTGTGAACGTCGGTGAACAGGCCGTGCGTTTTGCCATGGTTGCCGCGGAAACTATGCGCGACGCCGGACTCAAGGTCACGCTGCATTGTGGCGGCGGCAGTTTCAAATCGCAGATGAAGAAGGCCGATGCCAGCGGCGCGCGCTATGCCGTCATCATCGGCGACGACGAGGCGGCGGCTGGCGAGGCCAGCGTCAAGCCGTTACGGGTGGAAGGCGAGCAGCGTCGTGTGGCGCTGACCGAACTCAGCACAATCATTTTCGAACAAGGATAAAAAGAATGGCTCTCGATCTCCAGGAACAGGAACAGCTGGACGAACTCAAGGACTGGTGGCGGAAGAACGGCACCTATGTGGTCGGCGTGGCGGCGGCCATTGCCATCGTGGTCGGCGGTTGGCGCGGCTATCAGGTGTGGACTGCGCGCCAGTCCGGCGAAGCGCTGGGTTTGTTCGAGCACGCCATGCAGGCCGCTGTTGGAAACGATTCCAAGGCGGTCAAGGAATTGACCGGCAAGATCATGGACGATTATGGCCGTACCGGTTATGCGCTGCCCGCGGCCTGGCTGGCGGCCAAGACCAATTTCGGCAACGGCGATCTGAAGAGCGCCCAGGCCCAGTATCAATACGCGCTCGACCACGCCAAGGACAAGGGCCTGGTGGAATTGGCCAAGCTGCGTCTGGCCGAGGTGGATATGGATATTAAAGATTACGATGGCGCGATGAAGCTGCTGGATGGCGATCATGACGAGGCCTTTGTCCCGCTGTTCGCCAATCTCAAAGGCGATGCGCTGGTCGCCCAGGGCAAGACCGACGATGCGCGTGCGGCCTACAAGCTGGCACTGGATAAACTGGACCCCAAGAGCCCCTTGAAGGCCGTGGTGGAAATCAAACTCGGTGGCGTCGGAGGCTGATATGAAACAGCGAGTTCTATTGGTGATGGTATTGGCGGCCGGCTTGACCGGTTGCAGCACGGTGGGCGGTTGGTTCGGCATGTCCGACGCCAAGACGACCTTGGTGAAGCCGGCCGAGTTGACTGCGTTCAAGGAAACCGCCAGCCTGACCCGGATGTGGGAAGCCAATGTCGGCAAGAGCGCGCCCTATCAGTTCTCGCCTGCGACCGATGGCCAGGGCGTTTATGCGGCCGGTAAGGAAGGTCATATCGTCAGGCTGGATCTGGCGACCGGCCGCGAGATGTGGCGCATCGATGCCGGCCGGATTTTGTCGTCCGGCGTCGGTGTAGGCGAGGGCCTGGTTCTGGTCGGTACGCCCAAGGGTGAAATGCTGGCCTATCATGCCGCGAATGGCCAATTGGCCTGGACGGCCAAGCTCTCCGGTGAGATTCTGGTACCGCCGGTCGCTGCCAATGGCATGGTCGCGGTGCGCAGCAATGACGGAAATGTCTGGCTGTTCAACGCCCAGGACGGCAAGCAGCGCTGGGTCTACAACCGCGTTCTGCCATCGCTGGTCTTGCGAGTTCCCGGTAACCTGTTGCTGACCGACCATGCCCTGTTCGTCGGTTATCCCGGCGGCACGATGGTCGCACTGGCCCTCAATAATGGCGCGCCACTCTGGGAAGCCAGCGTGTCCGTGCCCAAGGGGGCGACCGAACTTGAGCGGATCACCGATGTAACCGGCCAGATTGCCGCAGACGATCACGTGGTCTGCGCGGCTGCCTACCAGGGACGCGTCGGCTGTTTCGATCAGGCCAATGGCAATCCGATCTGGGTGCGCGCGTTTTCGGGGTTGGGTGGTGTCGACATGGGCAGCCACTATGTCTACGCGGCTGACGAGCATGGTACGGTTCAAGGCTTCGACACCGTCAGCGGGGCAAATCCGTGGAAGCAGGATGTCTTGCGTGACCGGCAGCTGAGCACGCCGCTGGCTGTGTCGAAATATGTCGCGGTGGGCGATTATCAGGGCGATGTGCATTTGATCCGCCAGGAAGATGGCGCATTGGCTGGACGCACGACCACCGATGGCAGCGCGGTGCCTGGCCAGATGCTGGCCCTCAAGAGCGGGCTGATCGTCCAGACCGTGAACGGCGGGGTGTATGCATTCAGGATTCAATAAGCCGGTCCGTGCAGCATTGGCCGAGATAGCGCACTAGACAATGAAACCCACCATCGTTCTGGTCGGCCGGCCCAATGTCGGCAAGTCCACCCTGTTCAATCGCCTGACCAAGACGCGGGATGCCTTGGTGCATGACTTGCCTGGCCTGACCCGCGACCGGCATTACGGCCACGGCCGGGTCGGCGACAAGCCGTACCTGCTGGTCGATACCGGCGGTTTCGAACCGGTAGCGGACACGGGCATTCTGGCCGAGATGGCTCGCCAGACGCTGCAGGCGGTCGATGAAGGCGATGCGATCATCTTTCTGGTCGATGGCCGCACCGGCGTCACCCCCCAGGACAAGATCATCGCCGACCGGCTGCGCCGATTGAGCCAGTCGGTCTACCTGGCCGTCAACAAGACCGAAGGCATGCCGTCGGCGACTGCCGTGGCGGAGTTCCATGAACTCGGTCTGGGTGATCCGTATGCCCTGTCCAGCGCTCATGGCGAAGGTGTGCGCGAGTTGATGGAACTGGTTCTGGCGCCCTTTGCCACCGAGCCCGAAGATTCGTCGGTGCAGGACCATCCCAAGATCGCCATCGTCGGCCGGCCCAACGTCGGCAAGTCCACGCTGGTCAATACCCTGGTCGGCGAGGAACGGGTTATAGCCTTCGACCAGCCGGGCACTACGCGCGACTCGATCTATGTCGATTTCGAGCGGGCCGGACGCAAATACACCCTGATCGACACCGCCGGGGTGCGGCGCAAGGGTCGGGTCATCGAAGCGATCGAAAAGTTTTCGGTGATCAAGACCTTGCAGGCCATCGAGGACGCCAACGTGGCGGTGCTGGTCCTGGATGCCACTCAGGACATCGCCGACCAGGATGCCCATCTGGCGGGATTCGTTCTGGAAGCCGGTCGCGCCCTGGTGGTCGCGATCAACAAATGGGACGACACCGACGACTACCGCCGGGAACAGATCAAGCGCGAACTGGCGCGCAAGCTGGAGTTCCTGACCTTCGCCAAGATCCACTACATCTCCGCCCTCAAGGGTAGCGGCGTGGTCAGCCTGCTCAAGTCCATTGACGAGGCTTATCGCGCGGCCATGGCCAAACTGCCGACGCCCAAGTTGACCCAGGTCCTGCAGGAAGCGGTGGCGCGGCATAACCCGCCGCGCGTCGGCCAGTTCAGGCCCAAGCCGAAATACGCCCACCAGGGCGGGATGAATCCGCCCATCATCGTGATCCACGGCAATCATGTGGATAACATGCCCGGGGCGTACCAGCGCTATCTGGAAAACATATTCCGGGAGGCGTTCAAGCTTCAGGGGACGCCGCTGAAGGTTGAATTCAGGGCCAGTGCGAATCCGTTCGAGGGCCGCCAGCCCAAGGTGCCGTTGAACAAGGGCGACATCCACAAGGCCCTGCGTCAGCGCCGTCAGCGCAACAAGCGATTCGGTGACTGACGGAAAATTATTCCCGGTGTTGAACTTGGTTTAAGTTTGTTCGTCCATATATTTGAGTCTGCTGGCCAAGATGGAATGGCCGGAGGCAGTGTGAAACAATATCTCCCTTGCTGATTGTTTTTCGGCAAATAAGATAAACTAGTTGCTCCGCAACATGCGGAGCAAATTGATTTGATAAGGAAAAAATGCCATGAGCAAAGGGCAGCAGTTACAAGACCCCTTTTTGAACGCCTTGCGCCAGGAACAGGTGCAGGTTTCCGTTTATCTTGTTAACGGGATCAAACTTCAAGGCTATGTCGACAGCTATGACCAGTATGTGGTCCTGCTCAAGAATGCCGTCACCCAGATGGTTTACAAGCACGCCATTTCAACCATCGTTCCGGCCCGCCCTGTGCTCTATCGACAGCCTGGCGAAGAAGAATAATCGCACCGAACCGTTTCTCCGATCAGTTCCAGCTGACAAGTGATGTTTGAGCGGCCCCCGATCTCTGATCGGCCCGGGCAGGGCCGTTCCATTGTCCTGGCCAGTGTCAATTTCGGCGAACCGGACTATGCAGAGGGCCTTGAAGAGCTAAAGTTGTTGGCCAGCGGCGCGGGTCTGGAGATTCGTGGCGTGATCGAGGCCAAGCGTGATCGGCCCGATGCCGCGCTGTTCGTCGGCAGCGGCAAGGCCGACGAAATCGCGGCTTGTGCGCTGGAAGCTGAAGCGCCGCTGGTGATCTTCAATCACAATCTGTCTCCGGTTCAGGAGCGCAACCTGGAAAAGCGCATGCAATGCCGGGTGCTGGATCGCACGGCGCTGATCCTGGAAATCTTTGCCCAGCGTGCCCGTTCCAATGAAGGCAAGCTACAGGTCGAACTGGCCCAGTTGCGCCATTACGCCACCCGGCTGGTGCGCGGCTGGAGCCACCTGGAGCGCCAGAAGGGCGGTATCGGCATGCGCGGCGGTCCCGGCGAGACCCAGCTTGAACTGGACCGCCGGATGATCAACGCCAAGATCAAGAACATCGAGGCCCGGCTGGAAAAGCTGGGAAAGAGCAGGGCCCTGCAACGCCGTGCCCGGCAGCGGGGCGGCGCGCTGACTGTCTCGCTGGTCGGCTATACCAACGCCGGCAAATCGACCCTTTTCAATACCTTGACCCATGCAGGTGTCTACGCCGCCGACCAGCTGTTCGCCACGCTGGACACCACGACCCGCAAGGTCTGGCTGCCGGAGGCGGGACAGGTGGTCCTGTCGGATACGGTCGGATTCATCACCCAGCTCCCACATGGTCTGGTCGCCGCTTTCCACGCCACGCTCGAGGAAACGGCCAAGGCCGATCTGTTGTTGCATGTGGTGGATGGCGCCAGTGCCAACCGGGATCGGCAAATGGAAGAGGTAGACAAGGTTCTGAAGGAGATCGGCGCCAGCGAGGTACCCCAGATCGTGGTCATGAACAAGATCGATCAGATGGGCGTGGGGCCGGCAGTTGCCCTGGATGAGTGTGGTAACATTTCCCGTATCTCGTTAAGCGCCCGGACCGGCGCCGGCGTCGACCTGCTCAAGCAGGCCCTGGCCCGGTTTGCCCAAGACCGGCGCCGGGATGACCTACAACAATCTGAAGTTGATCAACATGGCATGGAATGACCCTCAGTGGGGCAAGGACGGTGGTAATGGCGGCCCGCCGGATCTGGATGAAATCTGGAAACGCTTTAACCAGAAGCTGAACAGTCTGCTCGGCGGCAAGGGGCGCCCGGGTGGGGACGGCGGTGGCGGTTCGGGTGGCGGCTTGCCAAAATTCCAGATTCCGGGCGGCGCCGGTCTGCTGGTAGCACTCGCCGTACTGGTCTGGCTGGCCAGCGGCTTCTACATCGTTGATACCGGCGAACGTGGCGTGGTGCTGCGTTTCGGCAAGTATGTCGAGACCACCATGCCTGGTCCGCGCTGGCATTTTCCCTATCCGTTCGAGACTGTGGAAGTGGTCAACGTAGAGCAGGTGCGCACCGTGGAGGTGGGGTACCGCAACAATGTCCGGTCCAAGGTGCTGTCAGAAACCCTGATGCTGACCGATGACGAAAACATCATCGATCTGCAGTTCTCGGTTCAGTACACCCTGAGAGACCCGGTCGAATACCTGTTCATGAACCGCGAGCCGGATGAGGCCGTCAGACAGGCGGCGGAAAGCGCCATGCGCGAGGTGGTGGGCAAGAGCAAGATGGACTTCGTACTCTACGAAGGCCGTTCCGAGGTGGCGGACCGGGCGACCAAGCTGATGCAGGAGATACTCGATCGGTACAAGACCGGCATCAGCATCAGCAAGCTCAACATGCAGAACGCCCAGCCACCCGAGCAGGTTCAAGCCGCGTTCGACGATGCGGTCAAGGCGGGACAGGACCGCGAGCGACTGAAGAACGAAGGCCAGGCCTATGCCAACGATGTCATTCCCAAGGCCAAGGGGGTCGCTGCCCGGTTGCATGAGGAGTCACTTGGCTACCAGCAGAAGGTGGTGGCCGATGCCGAGGGTGAAGCCAGTCGTTTCAGCCAGGTGCTGGTGCAGTACACCAAGGCACCGCAGGTGACCCGCGAGCGTCTGTATCAGGATGCCATGCAGCAGGTTCTGTCCAGTACCACCAAGGTCATGGTGGATGACAAGCAGGGCGGCAATCTGCTCTACCTGCCACTTGATAAATTGATGCAGGCGGCGGGTTCTCCTGCTCCGGCAGAAGCGGCTGCGCCACCGGCCGTACAGCCGCTCCCGGCTTCCCCGGTCAGCGATAGCCGCAGCCGCGACGCCTTCCGCAACCGCGACCGGGAGGAACGGCCATGAAAACACTTGGCAATTTGATCGTGCCCATCGTCCTGGCGCTGGTTCTGCTTTCCCTGTCGATCTATACCGTCGACCAGCGGCAGATCGCCATGGTTTTCCAGCTTGGCGAGGTGGTCAGTATCGACCGTCAGCCCGGGCTTTATTTTAAGCTGCCGCTGGTCCAGAACATTCGCTATTTCGATA
The DNA here is from genome assembly GCA_031291185.1 of Parasulfuritortus sp. Lineage (GTDB taxonomy): Bacteria > Pseudomonadota > Gammaproteobacteria > Burkholderiales > Thiobacillaceae > Parasulfuritortus. Next base: position 6,916 of record JARLJM010000038.1, read on the forward strand.
CCCGAATCCTGACCATGGATGCGGCCGAGCCGGAACGTTTCATTACCTCCGAAAAGAAAAACGTCCTGGTGGACTACTTCGTCAAATGGCGCATCATCGACGTGAAGAAGTTTTACGTCAGCTTCAACGGTGACGAGAAGCGGGCCATGAACCGCCTGGCGCAGACCGTCAACGACGGTATGCGGGCCGAATTCGGCAAGCGGACCGTGCATGACGTAGTGTCGGGTGAGCGCGACACCATCATGCAACAGTTGCGGGACAAGGCGGATGTGGATGCCCGGCGGTTCGGGGTCCAGGTTCTGGATGTGCGGATCAAGCGGGTGGAATTGCCCGCCGAGGTGAGCGAATCGGTCTACCGGCGCATGGAGGCGGAACGCAAGCGGGTCGCCAATGAGTTGCGCTCCACCGGTTCGGCGGAAGAGGAACAGATCAAGGCCGATGCCGACAAGCAGCGCGAAGTGATCATCGCCCAGGCCTATCGCGAAGCCCAGACGGTGAAGGGCGAAGGCGATGCCAAGGCAGCAGCCATCTATTCGGCGGCCTATGGCAAGAATCCGGAGTTCTATGCCTTCTATCGCAGTATGCAGGCTTACAAGGCCAGCTTTGCCGACAAGCGCGATGTGATGGTCCTGCAACCGAATTCCGAGTTTTTCCGTTACATAAAATCCCCACGTGGCGGCGGCAAGTGAGTCTGAAGGACATCTTCCTGCCCGCCGTGGCGCTGATGCTGGTCATGGAAGGCATGCTGCCGCTGCTGGCGCCGGCTGCCTGGCGTGAAGCCTTCAGTCGCATGATCCAGATGAAGGACGGCCAGATCAGGTTTATGGGCCTGGCTTCCATGCTGGTGGGACTTTTGCTTCTGGTGTTGACCCAATGAATCATCCCTGGCTGCTTCCCGAATACGTCGAAGACATCCTGCCGCCCTATGCCCGGCAGGCTGAATCGCTGCGCCGGCAATTGCTGGATATGTACGACAGCTATGGCTACGAGCTGGTCTGCCCGCCGCTGATCGAATATCTGGATTCCCTGCTGACCGGTGCGGCCGGCGACCTCGATCTGAAAACCTTCAAGGTTGTGGATGGCCTGTCCGGCCGCATGATGGGTATCCGGGCCGACATGACACCGCAGGCGGCCCGAATCGATGCGCATCTGCTCAACCGCCAATCCGTGACCCGGCTCTGCTATGCCGGTCCGGTGCTTCATGCCAAGCCTGACGGCCTGATGTCCTCGCGCGAGCCGTATCAGGTTGGCGCCGAGCTGTTCGGTCATGCCGGTATTGAGGCGGACCGGGAGATACTGGAACTGCTGCTGGCATCGCTGGCGGCGACCAAACTGAGCGACGTTCGGGTGAGTCTGGGCCATGTCGGGCTGTTCCGAGTTCTGGCTGCCGCCGCAGGCGTGGATGGTGAGATCGGTCATCCCTTGTTCCGCGCCCTGCGGGCCAAGGACATGCCGGCACTTCTGGATTTGACCGAAGGCATGGCCGAACCGTGGCGCGGCGCTTTCCTGCGTTTGCCGGAGTTGTACGGTGGGGCCGAAGTCATCGAGACTGCACGTCTTGCCCTCCCCGATCTGCCCGGCGTCAGGCAGGCCCTGGACGATCTGGCCGGTTTGCTGTCTGCAAGTGCCAAGGCCAATCTGAGCGTGGACCTTGCTGACCTGCGCGGCTATGGTTATCACACGGGTGTCGTCTTTGCTGCCTATGTCGGCGGCCAGGCCTCGGCAGTGGCCCTGGGCGGGCGCTATGATGGCGCCGGCGCCGTATTTGGACGCAGCCGCCCGGCGACCGGTTTCAGCCTGGACTTGCGCCGCATTCTGGGCAGCCTGCCCGAGCCAGTTCTTCGGGCTGGCATACTTGCCGTTCAGGACAGCAGCTCCGAACTTGCGACAAAAGTTGCGGAACTGCGCAGCGCAGGCGAACGGGTTGTAGTTGAATTTTCAGGCCAGGCATCCCTGCCCGCCGAAACCGGTTGTGACCGGAAACTGGCGCGGGTGGCTGGAAGCTGGCAGGTAGTCCCTTTGTAAATAGTGTTTTCACGGATACGAATATGACCAAGAACGTTGTGGTGATCGGCACCCAGTGGGGTGATGAAGGCAAGGGCAAGATCGTCGATTGGCTGACCGACCGCGCCCAGGGCGTGGTGCGTTTCCAGGGTGGCCATAATGCCGGCCATACCCTGGTGATCGATGGCAAGAAGACCGTCCTCCACCTCATCCCCTCCGGCATCCTGCGCGACAACGTGCGCTGCTACATCGGCAACGGCGTCGTCGTCTCGCCCGAGGCGTTGATGGAAGAAGTCGAGATGCTGGAAAAGACCGGCATCGATGTGGCCAGCCGGATGACCATCTCGGAGGCCTGTCCCCTGATCCTGCCCCACCACGTTGCGCTCGACCACGCCCGCGAGGCGGCCAAGGGTGCCGGCAAGATCGGCACCACCGGTCGCGGTATCGGCCCGGCTTACGAAGACAAGATTGCCCGTCGCGCGATCCGCATGCAGGACCTGCTGCACCGTGAGCGTTTCGCTGCCAAGCTGGGCGAGGTGCTCGACTATCACAACTATGTCCTGAAGAACTACTTCAAGTGGGAGATCGTCGACTTCCACAAGACCCTGGATCAGGCCATGGAACTGGCCGAGAAGATCAAGCCGATGATCGGCGATGTGCCGCGCGAACTGTATGAAGCCAACAAGCGCGGCGAGAACCTGCTGTTCGAAGGCGCCCAGGGTACCCTGCTGGACATTGACCACGGCACCTATCCGTTCGTCACCTCGTCCAACTGCACGGCCGGCGGCGCCTCCACCGGATCCGGCATGGGCCCCAGCAGCATGCATTACATTCTGGGCATCACCAAGGCCTACACCACTCGTGTCGGCTCCGGCCCATTCCCGACCGAACTGTTCGACGACAATGGCAAGTGGCTGGCCGAAAAGGGCCACGAGTTCGGTGCGACCACTGGCCGCCCGCGTCGCTGCGGCTGGTTCGATGCGGCCGCGCTCAAGCGGTCGATCCAGATCAACGGTTTGACCGGCATGTGCGTTACCAAGCTGGACGTGCTGGATGGCATGGATACCATCCGCATCTGTACCGGCTACAAGCTGGGCGGTGAGGTGTGCGACATCCTGCCGGTGGGCTCGGAAATGCTGGCCGACTGTGAGCCGATCTATGAAGAACATCCGGGGTGGAAGGACAGCACGGTCGGGGTCAAGACATTCGAGGGTCTGCCCGCCAATGCCCAGTCTTACCTCAAGCGAATGGAAGAGTTGTGTGGCGTCCCCGCTGACATCATCTCGACCGGACCGGATCGGGAAGAAACCATCGTGCGGCGGCATCCGTTTGAATGAGTATGGAAATGAAAAAGCCGGCGGAAGCCGGCTTTTTGTCTTGCTTTGGTGCCCAGAAGAGGACTCGAACCTCCACACCGTTGCCGGCGCTAGGACCTGAACCTAGTGCGTCTACCAATTCCGCCATCTGGGCAAAGAGGGGCGCATTCTAGCGATGCAAGTGCGCCGGTGTCAACGGCGTTTCAATTTAATTTATGAGTTTTGAATGACAACTAAAAAAAGTACTGGCAAAGGGCGCGGGCAAAAAGGCTTGCGCTGGCAGGACCCCTATCTGGCGCGCGAGCGGGAAAAGTATGAAAACCCGCTGCCCAGCCGGGAGTTCATCCTGCAATTGGTGACTGAGGCCAGTGGCCCGCTACCGGCCGACGACCTGGCTTTCCGGCTGGATATCGATGCGGACGAGGAGGCTGAATCCTTCCGCCGCCGACTGGGCGCCATGCAGCGTGACGGCCAGCTGGTCATGAACCGGCGCGGCGATCTTTGCCTGCCGGACAAGATCGAATTGAAGGCCGGCCGGGTCGATGGTCATGCCGATGGTTTCGGTTTCTTCATTCCGGACGACAAGTCGGGCGACATGTTCCTCTCGGAAAAGGAGATGCACCAGGTTTTGCACGGTGACCGGGTGATGTGCCGGGAGCATGGACTCGACCGGCGCGGGCGCAAGGAAGGCAAGATCGTCGAGGTGCTGGAGCGGGCCAACAGCCGGGTGGTTGGCCGCTTGTACCGTGAGCATGGTCACCAGTGGGTGGTGGCTGAGAACAAGCGGATCAACCAGGACATCGTGATCCCGCCGACAGAGTCGCTGCAAGTCGGTTTCGGCCAGGTCGTGACGGTGGAGATCGTTCAGCAGCCGAGCAAGCATTCACCGGCCATGGGCCGTATTCTCGACGTGCTGGGCAACTATGCCGACCCGGGCATGGAGATCGAGATCGCCCTGCGCAAGCATGACTTGCCGTTCGAGTTCTCCAAGGAGGTTGCCGCCCAGGCCAAGAAGCTGCCCAAGGGCGTCACCAAGCGCGACCTGGATGAGGGGCGCGAGGATATACGCGACCTGCCCCTGGTGACCATCGACGGCGATGATTCGCGCGACTTCGACGACGCGGTGTACTGCGAACCGATGGGGCGCGGGTTCAAGCTCTGGGTGGCCATCGCCGACGTGGCGCATTACGTGCAGCCGGGATCGGCGCTGGACAAGGAGGCCTATGAGCGGGGCAATTCCGTCTATTTTCCGCGCCGGGTCATCCCGATGCTGCCAGAGGAACTTTCCAACGGCCTATGTTCGCTGAACCCGCAGGTCGACCGGTTGTGCATGGTGTGCGAGATGGAAGTCGCCAGTACCGGCACCATCAAGAAATACCGCTTCTTCCAGGGCGTGATGCATTCCAAGGCCCGGCTGACCTACACCCAGGTCTGGGACTGGCTGAATGACCCCAAGCAGGCGCCTGCGGAAAAGGCCCACGTACTGCCGCATCTGCAAAACCTGTATAAGCTGTTCCATGTGCTGCTCAAGGCGCGCGGCAAGCGTGGCGCGATCGACTTCGAAACCCTGGAAACCAAGATGGTGTTCGACGAGGTCACCGGCAAGATCGAGAAGATAATTCCTTATGCCCGCAACGATGCCCACCGCATCATCGAGGAGTGCATGCTGGCGGCCAACGTTTGCGCCTCCGAATTCCTCAAGAAGCGCAAGCACGCCACGCTGTATCGGGTCCACGAAGGCCCGACTCTGATCAAGCTCAAGGCCCTGCACGAGTTCATGGCTGAATTTGGTTTCGTGCTGGCTGGCGGCGACGATCCCCATGCCAAGGATTACGCCGAACTGCTGGCCAAGATCAAGGGCCGCCCCGACGAACAGTTGTTGCAGACTGTGATGCTGCGTTCCCTGCAACAGGCGGTATACAGCCCGGAGAACATGGGGCATTTCGGCCTTGCCTACGAGTCCTATACCCACTTCACTTCGCCCATCCGGCGCTATCCCGACCTGCTGGTGCACCGCGCCATCAAGGCCTGCCTGGACAACGTGACCTACGCACCCGGCAACTGGGAGAACATCGGTGCCCATTGCTCGATGACCGAGCGCCGTGCCGACGACGCGAGCCGCGACGTGGTGTCCTGGCTCAAGTGCTACTACATGCGCGACAAGCTGGGTGAGGAATTCGACGGGGTGATTTCCGGCGTGACCAGCTTCGGCATCTTTGTGGCCCTGAACGATGTTTTTGTCGAAGGTCTGGTCCACGTATCAGAACTGGGACAGGATTATTTCCACTTCGATGCAACCCGGCACCAGATGCTGGGCGAGCGCACAGGCAAGCGGTTCCGTCTGGGCGACAAGGTGCGAATCAAGGTGGCACAGGTCGAACTGGAAACCTCCAAGATCGATTTTGTGCTGGCCGAAGAAGGGAAGTCTAGCGGGGGAGCGGGGGCCGCTGCGAAATCAGTCAAAACAGGCAAGCCTGCCTCGGCCAAGACGACTCCAGCCAGCAAGAAACCAGCCTCTACCAAGAAGAAGGCCAAGCAATGAGTCAGCGCACTTTGATCTACGGTTTTCACGCCGTCATCTCCCGCTTGCGCCATCACCCGCAAAGCATCCAGGTTATCTACCTGGACGAGGCGCGGCGTGACAAACGGGCGCAGGATGTACGCAAATATGCCAGCGACAAGAACGTCAAACTGGTCGGCAGCGAAGCGTCCCGGCTGGAAGAAATGGCCAAGGGCAAGTCCCAGGGCGTGGTCGCTTTCGTCGACCCCATCCAATTAGCCAAGAACCTGGACGAATTGCTCGAAGACCTGACCGAGCCGGCGCTGCTGCTGGTGCTGGATGGCGTGACCGATCCCCATAATCTGGGTGCCTGCATGCGCAGCGCCGATGCGTTCGGCGCCCATGCAGTCGTTGCACCCAAGGACCGTGCCGCTGGCCTCGGTGCGGTGGCGGTCAAGGCATCGAGCGGTGCAGCCGACAGCGTGCCCTATATTCCCGTGACCAACCTGGCCCGTGCCCTGCGCGAGTTGAAGGAGCGCAACATCCTGATCATCGGCACCGACCAGGACGGTACGCTTGCCGTCAACGAGGCGGATTTTTCCGGACCGGCCGCGCTAGTGCTGGGCGCGGAAGGCGAAGGTATGCGCCGTCTGACCCGTGAGCATTGCGATGTGCTGGTGCGCATCCCCATGTATGGCCAGGTGGAGAGCCTGAA
>JARLJM010000205.1 GCA_031291185.1 Parasulfuritortus sp.
CCAGCGTTTCCCCTGCATCCTGACTGCCGGTCACGGATTGCCACCAGCCAGGATGATCCGCCCGTTCCAGCAGCAGCACCTGCAAATCCGCCGTGTGAATGACCACCAGGACCGAGACGGGGATCTTGTAATTCAATCGATGACTAGAACAGCTCGATGTCGGAGCTGCCGGCCTCTTCCTGCTTGTGGCTGACAAACTGCTCCAGCGCCAGCTTGACGTCACCCGTGGCGATCAAGGTATCGAACATCACCTTCTCGTCCTCCATGGTGTACTTGGAACGTATCTTTTGCTGCAACTCGAGCCAGGCGGCCGGATTGTAGAGGCGCCCCGGGTCGGACACGATGTGGGTCAGGTCTTCCAGGCTGCTGCCGACATGGCCAAGCCGCTGGCTCAAGCGGTCATAGAACTGGAAGGCGACAATGGCCTGCTGCATCTGGCTGGAGACATTGACACCCAGTTCCTGGATCGATGCCTTGGCCGGCGAATCAGGCAGGCTCCTGGCCGCTTCCTCGATGCCCATCACATTGCCGTACATCCCCATGAAGGAATGGGTCAGGACCTCTACCGAACCGGACGATTCGCTCATCGCCATTTCAAGCTGGGCAATGGCCAGATTGAGCATGAGGATGGTCTCGCGCACCTGGCTCCAGTCCAGGTCAGGGCGCGCCGCAGTCGAGGCCGGAACTCGGGTGGTCATGAGTGCTGCAGGCGCGATCAGGCCGCAGGATTCGGCGTCGTGTTGCGCAGGCGGATATGCAGCTCGCGCAGCTGTTTCTCGTCGACCTGGTTGGGCGCGTCGGTCATCAGGCAGGACGCGCGCTGGGTCTTCGGGAAGGCGATCACGTCGCGGATCGACTCGGCGCCGGTCATCAGGGTAACCAGGCGATCGAGACCGAAGGCCAGGCCACCGTGCGGCGGGGCGCCAAACTGCAGGGCGTCGAGCAGGAAGCCGAACTTGTTGCGGCGTTCTTCCTCGCTGATGTTGAGGGCCTCGAACACCTTCTCCTGCACATCCTGGCGATGGATACGAACCGAGCCGCCGCCCACTTCCCAGCCGTTCAGCACCATGTCGTAGGCCTTGGACAGGGCCTTGCCCGGATCAGTGGCGAGATAGTCCTCGTGACCATCCTTGGGCGCGGTAAACGGATGATGCAGGGCGTCCCAGCGCTTCTCGTCCTCGTTGTATTCGAACATCGGGAAGTCGACCACCCACAGCGGCGCCCAGGCGCGGCCGTCGACGTGGCCCTTCTCGTGGCCGATCTTCAGGCGCAGCGCGCCGAGCGCGTCGTTGACCACCTTGGCCTTGTCGGCACCGAAGAAGATCAGGTCGCCGTTCTGGGCGCCGGTGCGCTCCATGACCATCTTGAGCGCGGCTTCGTTCAGGTTCTTGACGATGGGCGACTGCAGGCCGGTCTCGTTCAGCTGGCTGACGTCATTGACCTTGATGTAGGCCAGGCCCTTGGCGCCATAGATCTTGACGAACTCGGTGTAGCCGTCGATCTCGCCCCGGGTCAGCGTGGCGCCGCCGGGGATGCGCAGGGCGGCGACCCGACCGGCCGGATCGTTGGCCGGACCGGAGAAGACCTTGAACGCGACGTCCTTCATGGCATCCGAGGCTTCGGCAATTTCCAGCGTCACCCGCATGTCCGGCTTGTCGGAACCATAGCGATGCATGGCCTCACCATAACTCATGCGCGGGAAGGGGTTGGGCAGGTCGATGTCCTGCGCTTTCTGGAACATGTCGCGGATCATGCCCTCGACCAGGGTCATGATTTCTTCCTCGCCCATGAACGAAGTTTCCAGGTCGACCTGGGTGAACTCGGGCTGGCGGTCGGCGCGCAGGTCCTCGTCGCGGAAGCACTTGGTGATCTGGAAATAGCGGTCGTAGCCGGCCACCATCAAGAGCTGCTTGAACAGCTGGGGCGACTGCGGCAGGGCGTAGAACATACCGTCGTGGACCCGGGACGGGACCAGGTAGTCGCGCGCGCCTTCCGGCGTCGAGCGGGTCAGCATCGGGGTCTCGACCTCGATGAAACCGCTCTGGTCGAGGTAGTCGCGCATCAGCTTGGAGACGCGGTAGCGCAGCATCATGTTGGCCTGCATGGCGGGCCGGCGCAGGTCCAGATAGCGGTATTGCAGGCGGATGTTCTCGGACAGGTTCTCATCGTCGATCTGGAACGGCGGCGTCAGCGACGGGTTGAGTACCTCAAGCTGCTGGGTCAGCACCTCGATCATGCCGGTCGGCAGGTTGGCGTTCTCGGTGCCGGCCGGACGGGCGCGGACCTTGCCGACCACCTTGAGCACGAATTCGCTGCGCACATCCTCGGCAATCTTGAACGACTCCGGGGTGTCCGGATCGATCACCACCTGGACCGTGCCCTCGCGGTCTCGCAGGTCGATGAAGATCACGCCGCCGTGGTCGCGCCGGCGATGGGCCCAGCCGCACAGGGTGATGGTGTTGCCGATATCGGTGGCGCGTACCGCGCCGCAGTAATGACTACGCATGGTTAGTTCCTAAATTGAATCTCAATCGCCTGGGTAAATACTGGCTTTACTCTGGGGTGCCACGACGCCCATGGACACGATGTATTTCAGCGCCATGTCGACGGGAATATCCATCTCGACAGTCTCGTCGCGACGCACGTAAAAATAAAACCCGTTCACCGGGCTGGGCGCGGTGGGGATGAACACAGCCAGCCAGTCCTCGCCCAACTGCGCGCTCACCTCGCTCGGCACATTGGTCTGAAAGGCCAGCGACCAGGCCTCGGGGTGCGGATATCGGACCAGCAATACCTTCCTGAAGGCATTGCCGTTGCCCGACAGCAAGGTATCGGACACCTGCTTGACGCTGCCATAGATCGACTTGACCACCGGGATACGATTGAGCAGCCCTTCCCAGAACATCACCAACCGCTGGCCCAGCAGATTGCCCGCCAGAAGCCCGGTCAGCAGCACCACCAGACCGGTCAGAAGCACCCCCAGACCGGGGATACGAAAGCCCAGCCAGGCTTCCGGTCGCCAGAGTTCGGGCAGAACCAGCAGCGTTTGATCCAGGGTCGCCATCAGTGCATTGAGGACCCAGATGGTGATGCCCAACGGCACCCAGATCAGCAATCCGGTAATGAAATAGCGTTTGATATTGGTCGGCATCATAAAAAAACCGGGCAAAACGCCTAAGCGCTTTGCCCAGTCTGATCTGTTAAATGGTCAGTTGCTGCCCGGACAGGCGCAACAACCACCCGTTCCACATGCGGGCGCAGCCGCCTCTTCCTTCTTCGCTGGCGTACCGCCCTTGAAGTCGGTGGCATACCAGCCGCTGCCCTTGAGGGCAAACCCGGCTGCCGTCAACTGCTTGGCGAAGGTCGCCTTGCCGCATGACGGACACTCGGTCAGCGGGGCATCGCTCATTTTCTGCATCACATCCTGCTCGAAACCGCAGGCACTGCACTTGTATGCGTAGATCGGCATGATCAAGACTCCTGATTCAGTTTCCTGAATTATATCAACGGGCGCTTATATTGAGAGGCTAATTCAATCCCAGCCCAACTGGAGGGTCACGAAGGCCTGCCGAACGGGAACGGATGCCGGCCGGAATTCCGAATGCCCGCCGTTTATTCCTTGCAGCGTCACTGCGATTTCGTTCTTGCTGCCTTGGCCGCCAAGCCGTTTCGCTAAGCGCATGTCAATACGCTCATAGGCATCCTGAACATCGCCGTCACCCAGCCACTTCATGCTGCCGACATGGTAATAGCCTGCGCTGGCGGTTACCCCCAAAGGCAAGGACTTCGACCATAGCAGGCTGGCGCTGTGCAGGGGCGCACTCAGCACCATGTCGTTTGCAAGTGGCCGACTGTCTGCCGCGTCTGGAAAAACACCCGCATGAATGGTGGTGATCGCATAGGAGAGTACAAAACGCCCCAGCACCGGATGGCGCCAGTCGGCCGACAACTCTTCCCCATAAACGCTGGTATCGCCACCATTCCGGAAAACCTGGGCAATATGGAACGGGTTATTAACTGCAATCCCGGTACACGAAACCGTGCCACATCCATAGGAATTTAGGTAGTCACTATAGTGTTCGGCATACACCCGGCCATCCAGTTGCAAACCGATCTCGTCAAAGTGGCCGACATAACCGATTTCGCTGAATTTCACTTTCTCGGGCTGTACCGGAAGCGCTGACAGATAGCCCGTTTGCACTGGCGTGCCGTTATAGAGAAACTCTTCATTCGAACTCGATTCCAGCAGGGTCGGGGCACGATAACCCTGTCCAATGCTGATCCGAACCGAATGTCTGGGGCTGATCGAATAGTTCAACGCCAGGCGCGGTGAAAACAGAACGTCCGTGGCGTCACGTTTTTCCAGCATGCCGCCCACATGAAGCAGCCAGTCCGGTGCGAAGCGCCAATCCAGGTTGCCGAATGTCTGCCATGACGTATCGGTTACCACACCCATGTTGTAGAAATAATGAGACGCGTCGACCTGATCGTACAGGACACTTGCGCCCCACACTCCCTTCAACACACTCGAATAAGTCCCGGTTTGCTGAAACTCCAGGCCATCCTGACTGGTATCCGCGTCGAATACGCTGAACACGGTATTCAAAGGTGCAGGAACAGTGATGCCATACGCCTCCTGCTGCTGATGCCCGTAATGCGTGTAACGCAAAAATGTCTCGGTACCGGCCACGTCATTGGCATGCCAGGCAAGCTGAAACAACTGGGTTTGCATGTTGAAGTTGTGATAGGGATCAGTAGGATCCGAACTGCTGCCCAAGTCATTGTTGCCCCAGCTCAGCCCCAGATTGGCATCCACCTCCTGGTCCGATGACAAGCGGTGAACCACGTTTGCGTTGAAGGTCTGGCGCGATCCGTTTTTCAGGTAAGACGAATCGGTTGTCTGCTCGAACGAATCCAGATAGCGATCGGAGGCGCTAATGCGCCAGTCGGTCGACTCGCCACTATGCCCGATGCGGGCATAGTCATCCTTGAAACCATGCTTGCCGGCCGACACGCTGACCAGGCCGCCCGAGTCCTCGCCGGGCTGCCGGGTAATGATGTTGATCACGCCGTTATAGGCCCCGGCGCCATAGCTGGCCTGGTTGGGTCCGCGCACCACCTCGATCCGTTCGATATCCTGAACGCGCACCGGCAGATCTTCCCAGTCGACGACCCCCTTGATCGGATCGACAACAGACTGGCCATCGACCATCACCAGCAGCGTGCGGGAGAATGCCGACCCCATGCCGTGATTGGCGACAATCGTCGAACCATGATACGGCGCCCCGCCATACCACTCCGCCACCTGAAACCCAGGCACCAGCCGCATCAGGTCCTGAATCTCGGTAAAGCCGGAATCACGGATCATTTCCCGGTCGATGACCGTCACCGGGGCAGGCGTGTCCAAGGGTGATTGCTGGATGCGGGAGGCGGTCAGCACCATAGGCTGATCGGAAAGGAACATGGACTCGGAAAGGTCTTCTGCCCAGACGGGGCCACAGACCAAAAAGCCGGCCAGTAAAGGCATGCCGCGTACTCTCACCCTTGCGCTCCAAGCAGATTCAGTTTCACGTAGTCGACCTTGCCGCTACCCAGCAGAGGCAGATTATCCACCACCAGTATTCGGCGCGGAACGGCAATTTCCGGATACCCCAGGCCGTGCGCGGCGGCGGTCAGGTGTTCGCGGGTCAGGTCGGAGTCCGTGGTAAACAGGATGATGGCCTCGCCGCGCTGGAGATCGGCGGTACAGGTCGCCGCATGCATGCCCTCGGCGGAAGCCGCACGGGCGATGTCCTCGACCATCTCCAGGGACACCATCTCGCCTGCCACCTTGGCGAAACGCCTGAGCCGGCCCACCACATACAGATAGCCCTCGGCATCGATGTCGACCACATCGCCGGTGTTGTACCAGCCCCTGCCAGCCGAAGACGAGGGCGGCTCCAACAGGCCGGGCTGTTCATAACGGTAATAGCCGGACATCAGGTTCGGGCCGCGGACATGCAGCTCTCCGCCCCGAACAATGCCCGGCACAGGTGCCAGATGAACGTCAATATGCGGCAACAAGCGGCCCACACTGCCAGGACGGCAGGCGACGGGCGTATTGACCGCCAGCACGGGCGCCGTTTCGGTCGCACCATAGCCTTCGAGGATGTCGATCCCGAACTGCTCCGCCCAAATGGCACGCACGGGTTCAGCCAGTTTCTCGGCCCCTGCCACAACATAACGCAGGCTGCGGAAATCCTCCGGGGAAGCATGACGGGCGTAATGGTTCAGGAACGTGCTGGTGGCAAACAGGGTGGTGCAACCCTTGTTGTGTATCAGTTGTGGAATGACCTTGTAGTGCAACGGGCTGACGTACAGAAACAGCTTGATGCCGCAGAACAGGGGAACCAGAAGCCCCCCGGTCAGACCGAACGAATGGAAGACGGGCAGACAGTTGAATATCTTGTCGGATTCGTTGAGCGGCAGGATCTCCAGAATCTGGCTGACATTGGAGAGAAGGGCCCGGTGCGACAGCACCACGCCCTTGGGCTTGCCTTCCGAGCCGGAGGTAAACAACACGACTGCCGGTGCCTCCGGATCGCCCTGCGGCACAGCGAGCCGCGGCGCCCAAAGCGCGAAGCCCATCAGCCAGAGTTTGTCGGCCAGGGTAAATCTGGCCCGCAAATCCTCCAGATACCACAACTGAACACCCTGCAGATGTGCGACCTCATCGGCCAGATTGGCCTTGACCACGAATTCGCGGGAGGTGATGACCAGCCGGATGCGGGCGGTATGACAGGCATTCAGCATGCCTTCGCCCCCAGCGGTGTAATTGAGCATGCACGGCACCCGCCCGAAGGCGGAGGCGCCAATCAGCAACCCTGCCGTCGCCGCCATGTTCGGCATCAGCAGGCCGACATGTTCGCCCTCATCGGTAACCTTGCTGACCAGACGCCCCAGTGCCAGGGTCATCTTCAGCAGGTCGCGATAGCTATACGTACCAGGCTTCATGTCCTCCCACTGGTCGTGGGTATGGCAACCGAACTGGCGCATGGCCCTGACCAGGGCGGAAAAAAGTGTGTCGTGCTGGTAATTCATGGAACGCTCACGCAAACATCAAAACATGCTCAAACCCTACTCCAGACGGGTTCAGAAGTTATGCGTCAACTGCAAGCCAAGAACATCGGCATGGCTATCGTAACTACCCGTGAGAGGTGCATCGGTAGTCGGCGCATCCTTGAAAAAGATATGCATGTAACCAACGTCGAGCAGATTCTTCGGCGATATCGTGTAACGGCCGCCGGCTGCCACCGAAATTCTATCCGAATCGGGAATCCGGGCAGTGCGGTGCGCGGCATCGGGTACCGGAGTCTGATCGTAGGCCACGCCAAAGCGCCAGGTCCAGGCATCGCTGCTCTTGTAGCTGGCACCAAGACCGAAGCGCCAGGCGTCTTTCCAGTTTTCGATGGTGCTGCTTGCAGTCGCGCCATTCGCGGCCAGCTGGACATTCAGCTTGTCGAACACGCTCCAGCCGGTCCAGGTGGCATCAGCCATCACCGTCCAGCGGTCGTCCAGCCTGTGCGCAATGGCCAGAGAGGCCATGTCGGGCACTGTGAGATCAGCATATATCGCCTTCGGGTAACCAGGAACAAGTGGGTTATTGAGGCTCACGGTGCCCGTCAACCGGTAATCAATTGTGGAACGATAGGACAAACCGACCCGCGTCGCGTCATCGGCTTGATAGACCAAACCCAGGTTATAGCCCCAAGCAGTATCGTTGCCTTTCATGGTCGAAACCAGGCCTGCCGGATAGGGTGGGGTCGGGAATCCACCATTCGACAGCGTTGCCTCGATGTACTGGTAATCCACCCCCAACCCCAGCGACAGCCTGTCATTCACCTTCCACGCCAGGGTCGGATTGAAGTTGACCGTCTTCAGATCGGACAACAGGCCCTGACTGCTACCGGCCCATGGGTTGTCATAATCGGTCTTGAGACCGAAAGGGGCATACAGGCCGAAGCCCAGCTTGACGTCGCGGTTGAGGTCCATGGCATAGAACAGGCTGGGCAGGAAGGTCGTGGCGCCGGGATCGCCCCCACTTTTCACACCGGCCGTGCTGGTGTACTGGCTGGAAGAGTTGATGGCCGTCGCACCGGCAACCAGCTGGCTCCCGGCAACCTGGGTCAACCCGGCCGGGTTGGCGAAAATGGTACTCGCGTCCTGCGCAACGACAGCCTGCCCGGCAAATGCGGTGCCGAGTGCGCTGGCACTGCTTTCATAGAGCGCGAAGCCAGCTGCCTGAGCACTGCTTCCGTATCCGCCACCTGCCAATACAGCCAGACCCAGCGGGCCAAGAGCCTTCAACTTCATCGTTATCCCCTTTGATTTAAGACGGCCTTCCTGAAACCATCACAACCCCAGCCAGCGCTGTGCGCTTGCCAGGCGATCCGTAATGGTCGCTCGGTTTTTAACATCAATGCAATACATGATGACAACTGTCCAGCGCCGGCGATCACGTCCGATCAGATCACAAAACCTGACTTCACCACTGCCGGACGTATCCGGCTGGCAAACTATCCCCATGCTGTCCAGGTTCATTTCGGCATATTCAAGGAACACATGCCTCTCGGGTTCGAGCAGTACAGCCTCGAAATCCTTGTGGTAATGGTCAAGTTCGAGCGCCGCGACGAGTTCACCCAGGCGATCCAGGACCCGTCGCAGTCCGGCTTCATATTCCGGGCGCCGCTCGGCAGAGGCCGAATGCATTTGAGCCAGCACCTCGTCGCGTTCGTGAATCAGGTCGAGCTTTTCCCGCTTACGGGCGTCAATCCGGTTGGCGACATGAACGATCAGACTTTCGAACAGTCCGCGGGCGATGCGTTGCCGCGCTTCGGCCTCGCTCGGACCGGGGTCCGCCAGTGTGTAGTCGGTAAAGTAGACCGCTTCCTGCGGCACATCGCGGCGCAGAATCTCGCCATCCATTTCCATGCCGAGCATCGCTTTGGTCCTGCGCCGCATGCACATCAGGGCATAGACTTCGTTCACTTCCGGGCTGTCCTGCAGAAAAATCTGCATGTCCCGGCTGCGTTGCAGGGCGACGTGCACGTCATCCTGCATGGGAAACATGGCACGCACCACCGGGTCAGCGACATAGGACTCCGGCGTAATCGCCACCGGCCCCGGGATCCGGGCGGCAAGGCCATGCGCGTATTCAAGCGCATGCGCCACCGGCTTCCGGTATCGGTCGGGATAGCTGCCCATTTGCTTCAATAGCGGGTCGACCCGGTCGACTGCCCAGGCGATGGCGCCCATCAGGTCAGGGGCATCGTTTTCACGATGCCCGCCAAAGAGTGTGTCCAGGAGGCTCACGCAATTCTCATGTTTTGACTTTTCGCCAACAAACAATCTGCAGGGCTCCCACAAAAGCGAACGGCCCGACATCGCCGGGCCGCACTGTCGACTCGGGGCTTGACCAATCGCCCCGGGCGGACTCTGCTTACTGATTGACCGAGGTCAGACGCCAGTAAATGCTGTCCGCCAGTTCCGGGCTGCCAGCCTGGATTGCCGGTATCAGGTCCAGCGCACGGGCGGTCTTGCCCTGATCGATCAGCAGGTTGGCGGCATTGTAGTAGCTCTGGGCCGATTCCTGCATCATGCCCTGGGAGTTGTACACATTACCCAGTTCGCCCCAGGCATTGGCATCGTTCTGATGCCCATCCAGATAAGCGTTGTAGTAATGCAGCGTCCATTCGATATCGCCAGCCTCGAACGCGCGGCGGGCCGCTTCAAGCGTGGCGGCGCCCGGTGCAACTTCCGGCCTGGGCTTGACGACGGGTGCCACAGCTTGAGCCGGTTCGGCTGGCTGGGCCTGGGCCGGAGCCACGGCAGCGGCCTTTTCCTCCGGCTTGACCTCGGCGGCACCTGTCTTAGACTTGGCTTCGGCAGCACCTGCAGCCGTTTTTGCCTCAGTTACGGCCGCGGTCGCCTTGGCCGGAGTGGCCGCCGTACTGACTGCCGCCTTCGCAACCGGTTTGCTCGGCACGACATGCAGCATGGGCTGGGCATGGGCGTGCCCCTTGGCCTTCAGTGCCTTGATCTCAGCCTCGCTATAGGTCCGGCCGACCGTCAGTACCTGGCCCGGGAAGATCAGGCCACCCGGCTTGATCTGGGCAAAATTGCTCTGGTATAGCAGCGGCCAGAGGGTCTTGTCGCCATACACCTCGGACTTGGCGGCGATCTTGGACAGGGTGTCGCCCTTCACCACGGTGTAGTGGTCGACCTTGGCCGGAGCCGCAGCTTGCTCGGGTGCCTTCGCGGCCACGACCGGCGCGGGAGTTGCAGCCGGTGCCGCGGCAGCCGGTGTGCTGGCGACGGGTTGCGCCTTTGCAGCCTCTGTAGTCTGGGTATTCGGTGCGCCAGCGCATCCGGCCAGCATGATCATGCCCGGAACCAGTGGGACCAGCCGATTCAACGATCTCTTCATGTCAACCTCTCTTTAGTGACGGTAATAAACGCCCTGTCGGCAGGAGTTCTGAACTCAGCGTCTGGAACCAGGCGGGGGAAGATATGCCGCAGGCGGCTGCGCTATGTATGGCTCGTTGCCCCAGGGCATGAAGCTGTTCATTGCCCTCATCGGCGGGGAAATGGCCCGGTCCATGTTGCGCGCGGACATGGTCATCCGGTACATGGACTGATTCATCTGGTCCAGATTTTCCGCCATGGGCCGCATGTATTGCATATCGCTGTGCATCTCGGCCATGGTGACAGACATCTTCTGCATGGTCACGGTCATCTGGGCCGCGTCACGGGTCAGCTGATAGATCAGGAAATATCCGTAGATCGCCAGGATCACGAACGTGGTCAGGCCGGCGAACACAACCATGCGCACCGTCTTGAGGCCAGCCGAGGCCTTCTCCAGATATTCGACGTATTCAGGCTGTTCCTTGGGCGGACTATAGGCACTCTTCGGGTACGCACCTTCGAACTCTATCTCGTGCGATTTGTCGGACATTCAGGTACTCCGATCTCTTATTGAGGCTTTCCGATACATTGCTGATCGGAAAGCCGTGAGAGTTGAAACGTATCAGGCCAGTTCGTTCAGTACCCCACCTTGGCCATTTTCTGGCGCAGGATGGCTGCAAGTTGCGGCTGGTATTGGGTAATGATCGGCAGCAGGGGATAGACGGCACCCATGCGGCCCTGGTCGATCAGGCGGGTGGCCGCCTCATAAAAATTCTGCGCGGCCTCGCGGGGTCGGCCAGCCGTCAGACGCACGTTGCCGACTTCGCCCCAGGCATCCGCATCATTGGGGTGCGCATCGAGGTAGGTGTCGTAGATGTGGATGGCCGCCCCGTAATGACGCTCCCGGGCGGCCTTGCGGGCCACCATCACCGGACTGTTCGGATCTTCAGCAGGCTTGGCGGCCTCTGTTTCAATCGGAACGGACTTGCTGCTGACCGAAGTCGGATAGGGCGGATAGGCAGGATACGCGGGGAAAGCCGGCCCACCCGCGGCAGCGGACGGTGCCGGAGGCGTCGGGGGTGTCGGCATCATCAAAGGAGCGGCAACCGGTTTTGCCGGCTCCGGCTTCGCGGCCTCAACCTTTACCGGGGCAGTCTTCGCAACCGCAGTCTTGGCGCCAGCTTCGGCCACAGGCTCCTTCACCTGGGCCGGGGCCGCTTTTTCGGCTTCTGCCGGCTTGGCTGCGGCCTGATCCGGTGTGCCGTTCTGTGCCGACTGGCTGCCAAAATCCATGAAGCCGGAGTACGGCGGATACGCAGGATAAGCCGGGTAGGCGGGGTAAGTGGGAGTAGCCGCATTAGCCGACAGGGGTGCCGTGCTGCCCTTGTCTGAATTTTGGGCCTGAACACCTGTACTGGACATCTTGGTGGCCACGCGGGATCCGATTTGCTCCAGTTTGGCACCCGCACGATCGACATACGGCTTGACCGCCGAATGCGGACTGAAATAAAGGGCGGCAACGATCACGATCGCCAGCACCAGCAACCAGAACAGCATCCCGAGGGACGAGCCTTTACTGATGTTGGCGCGCTCGATTCGAGCCGCCGATTGATTGATATGCGTAGCCGATTCGCAGAGTTTGTTGGCCGAATCATTGAGCCTGGTGGCGGACTCGCTGAGTTTCTCGGCCATCTCGCTTACTTTCACGAGGGCTTCGTTCAGTTTATCTTCGGCGCTACGGGTTTCAGTCTGGTCCATGAGTTCGGACTCCTATTTCCAAGGTTGCTTTGCTTTGATCTTGGGGTACAAGGCCTTGGCCAGGCCCAGGAATTCGTGGCTGGCCTTTTCATTCGGGCTCAATTCGAACACCGCGAGACCTTCGCTCAAACTGCGACACAGCCAGATTCTCTGACTAAGACGCGTCGGCAATACGGAAGCCGACTTGAGCATGGCTATGGCTGCAGACGCTTCCTTCGTCTCCTTCGAACCACCCAGCGCATCGGTGCGATTCAGAAACATCAACACCTCGCACTTGGGGGGACGGTGACTCGCAATCATTCCCAGGAAACGCTGGGTGGACCAGACATCGGCCTGGCCCGGCACCACGGGAATGAGGACACGGTCGGCCTGGCTGATCGCGGTGAACATGCCCGGCAGGTTCGCCACTCCCACATCGATCAGCACATCGCCTTCTTCATCCTTCAGCTTGTCCAGCGGCATATCCGAAGGCAGCATGGCGATGGGAGGCTCATAATCCTCCTCCTGCCTCAATTCGATCAGATCGGTCAGCGTCTTCTGCGGATCGAGATCAAGCACGCTGACCTTGCGCTTATGCCAGGCCAGCCAAACCGCCAGGTTAAAAGCAACGGTGCTTTTCCCTGACCCGCCCTTCAAATTGCCAATTACCGTAATCATCCCCATCGCCCTGTCTCAGCTTGATACTCTAGAGTCGGCTCGATCAGAAGCCGAAGCCCATCGGGCTACCGCCCCAAGGCATGCCACCGCCATTCCACGGGCCGCCGCCACCACCCCACGGCATACCGCCGCCATTCCACGGGCCGCCACCGCCATCCCACGGCATGCCGCCACCATTCCACGGACCGCCGCCACCGCCCCAGGGCATGCCACCGCCATTCCACGGACCGCCACCACCGCCCCAAGGCATGACACCGCCATTCCACGGGCTGCCACCCCCGCCCCAGGGCATGCCTCCGCCATTCCACGGACTGCCACCGCCACCCCAGGGCATGCCTCCGCCATTCCACGGACTGCCGCCACCGCCCCACGGCATGCCGCCGCCACTCCATGGGCTGCCACCTCCGCCAAAGGGCATGAATCCATTATTGCCGCCACCAAACGGGCTCATGTTGATATCGCCAAATGCCGAGGCGGGTTGAACATTGGCCAGCATTACCGCACCAGTCAACAGCGTAGACAGCAGCCAAAATTTTTTCATGATTTTTCCTAGGGCACATGACGCAAACTCAACACCGGAGCAAACCTTGAAACCGCTGTTGCGGTTTCGCCGGCAACCATAGTACGTACTCTCTTTACCGCTTCACCTGCCATAAGCCCCAGGCAGGATACCGCCTCCGGCCGTCGGGGGCAGGATGAATCCGCCGCCAGGCAGGGATTGCGGCGACTGATCTGGGCCGGGGGCGCCAGACTGCCACTGCTCCCCGCCGTATTGAGGCCCCGCGAGGGGATAACCGGCCTGGACATAAGGGCTCGCCAGGGGCGAATAGGGCTCTCCGGTCTGGTAACCCCCACCCCAGGGTCCATTCCAGGGGCTCGACACCCCCGGCGTTTGCCCTGCCAGAGCAGGAGCGGCACCCAGCAGAACCGTCGCACAAAGCGCTGTTCCGGCAATGAATAGTCGATTACGCATCTGAATCACCTTTTAACCTTGTTTCACAATCCAGTTCACATCCCCGCCTGCTCGCGTCACGCCCCACGCTCAGTAGTAATGCAGCGCGCTTTGCGGTGAAGCCGGTTGCTGTGGCTGACCGGCAGCAGACTGTTGCTCGACACCCGGCTGCTGTTCCTGACTGGCGGCCTGCGCCATCTTGCTGCCCAGATCGTTGGCCAGAGAGGGATTGATCTGACCGATCACCGGCATCAGGTCATTGACCCGATCCAGCTGCTTCTGGTCGATCAGCAGATTGGCAGCGTCGTAATAGGATTGCGCCGCTTCCGGAAGATTACCGGCCGTGTAATAGACATTGCCCAGTTCGCCATGCGCATCGGCGTTGGACGGGTTCTTCTTGATGTATTCCCTGTAGGCTGCCACGGAGGCGTCCACGTCGCCCTTGGCATAGGAATCGCGGGCCAGATTCAACTGGTCTTCAGACGCGCCCTTGCCGAACGGACCATTGGGCACAGCCTTGCCGATAACCGATTTCACCTGGCTGACCGCGTGATCTGCAGCCGGCTTGATCCAGTCGGTATAGCGGTAAACCAGGAACACGACGAATAGTGCCAGGACGGTCCATACGACCAGATTAGCAACTTTGCTTAACATGATGCGGTACTCCTCATAAGGCTGAGATTTTCTGGTTCGTCACATCAGGCGGACAACGCCGCCCGATGCGACGTCTTGCCTCTTACCACCAACCACTGCGGAACGGACCCCAACCACCACCGTTGTTGCCCCAGCCGTTGTTGCCGCCCCAGCCGTTATTGCCGTTGCCGCCCCAACCGTTGTTGCCGTTGCCATTCCAGCCGTCATAGGTATTGCCGTTGCCAGTACCCCAGCCGTTGCCGCCGCCACCCATGTTGAAACCGAAGTTGCCGGTGGCATTGCCATTGGCGCGACCGTTGCCGTTGCCGTAGCCATTACCGTTGCCGTAACCGTTGCCATAGCCATTACCGTAGCCGTTGCCATAACCGTTACCGTAACCATTGCCGTAACCGTTATTGCCCCAGCCATTGCCGTAGCCGGGACCACCACCATAACCACCATAGCCGGGGCCAGGACCATAACCGCCATAGCCAGGGCCACCGCCGTAACCGGGAGCACCGCCGCCATAACCGGCATAGCTCTGCGGAGCGTAGCCCTGGTTGCCATAAGCGTAGGCGGGAACCTGCTGAACCGGAGCACCGCCCCATTGGGGAGCACCACCGCCTTGAGGAGCACCGCCCCACTGGGGAGCGCCACCACCTTGAGGAGCGCCACCCCACTGAGGTGCACCGCCCCATTGGCCAGGAGCCATGTACGGACCCGGAGGCGGCGGAGCAGCGACAGCCAGGCTGCCATAAGCAGCACCGGCAGCAACCAGGGCGAGGGCCAGCAGTTTCTTATTGCCAAGCACGTTGTGTTTCATTTCCTACTCCTTGCTAAGTTGAATTACCTAACTACTTCCAACACAGTGCAGCCAATTGATCTGACCTCGATGCAAGCCACTTTCGGCCATTACGCTTCCAGTCCAACCAGTGCGACTACTCCTCGGTTTGCGGGCTTCCCCGTTACCAGGATCTTCACCGTTACCACAGGGGCGGAGGGGGGCCGGAATCCCCCGCCCGGGTACGCCACCAATTCCATGACTCGGAGTTGGCCCAGGCCGACATCGGCGTACTCCACGGCACATACATTCCCTGGTTGCTCAGCCCCCAGGCATTGAAAGGATCGCTGGACGCATTCACCTGCCCGTAACTCCAGCGGATCTGACGCTGGTTGGGCAGACCGCTTCCGGCAGCCGGCAGCATATTGAGCGTGCTGCCCGCCGGCACGCCGTAGATCAGGCGTGGCGCGGCATAGGCCTGTTGCGCCGGGTAGGGCTGATACATCGCCCCACCGGAGGCGGGATACGGCGATTGCGATGCGGCGCCCGGTGGCGCTTGCAGATAAATCACCGTGGCGCCGCGAGATTGTTCAGCCATGCGCATCTGGGCGTTGCGCTGCGCCATCTCCGAGTAGGTTTCAGACCAGGCGGCCGATGACAGGAGCGTCAAACCCAGGGTCACGATCAATGAATGTTTAATTTGCATGACTGGCTCCTTAACTTATTTC
>JARLJM010000206.1 GCA_031291185.1 Parasulfuritortus sp.
AGGTCGTCGCCAGGAATCGGCGCATCCTTGATCACGCCGTCGACGGTGAGGTGAGTGCCCGCTCCGGGCACGTAGTCGAGCAGGTATTCGCTGCCTTCCCTGGCCTTGCCGAAGCCAAGAAGCAGGTTCTTGAACTGGTCGAGCCGGCCATTGAGGGCTTTCATATCGGCCTCGCTGTTGTTGGCGCGCAAGGCCTTCTCGAAGGCTTCGACCATGTCCTCGGCCGACACGGTCCGCTTCATGACGAAACGCATGCGCTTGGCGCCCGGCTCGTCGATGGCGGCCTCGGCAGATGAGGTTTTTTTAGGCAGGTAAAGGCCGAGGGTATAGACCTTGAAATAGAAGCGGGTGCGCAGGCCGGCGCCGTTGAGTTCGAGTACCTGGCCTGCAACCGTGGCCTGGTCGTCGAAACGGACGCCGGCGACATCGATCGTCGCCCAGGAGGGAACGGCGACGATCAGGAGTAGCAACAACCAGAATCTACGGATCATCGCCTTCTCCTGTCCATGGCTCAGTCCAGTTCGAGATACCCCAGGATGCCGTTGGCGGCCTCGCGGCCTTCCCAGACCGCAGTGACCACCAGGTCGGAGCCGCGCACCATGTCGCCGCCGGCGAAAACCTTTTCGTTGGCCGTCTGGTAGGTGTGCTTATTGCCCTTGGCAACCACTCGGCCGCTCGGATCGGTGGCGATGCCGAAATCGGCGAACCAGGGCTGCGGGCTGGGCCGGAAGCCGAAGGCGACCAGAACGCGATCGCAGGGCACGATTTCCTCGGAGCCTTCGACCACGACCGGCGAGCGGCGGCCACGGGCATCGGGCTCACCCAGCGTCGTCGTGACCAGCTTGATGCCTGAGACCTTGCCATTGCCGACGATCTCGACCGGTTGGCGGTTCCACAGGAACTGCACGCCCTCTTCCTTGGCGTTGGCCACTTCGCGCTTGGAACCGGGCATGTTGGCCTCGTCGCGGCGATAGGCGCAGGTGACGCTGGCGGCGCCCTGGCGGATCGAGGTGCGGTTGCAGTCCATGGCGGTGTCGCCGCCACCCAGCACCACCACATTGAGACCCTTCATGTCGATGAATTCGTCCTGCTTCAAGTCCATGCAATTGCGGACATTGGAAATCAGGAAAGGCAGCGCCGGCATCACGCCGGGCAAGTCCTCGCCAGGGATGCCGGCCTGCATGTAGGTGTAGGTGCCCATGCCGAGAAAGACCGCGTCGTAATCCTTGACCAGGTCGGCGAAGGCGACGTCCATGCCCACTTCTGTGTTGAGCCTGAATTCAATGCCCATGCCCTCGAAGATTTCGCGGCGACGGGTCATCACCGTCTTTTCCATCTTGAATTCGGGGATGCCGAAGGTGAGCAACCCGCCGATCTCCTCATAGCGGTCGAATACCACCGGCTTGACGCCATTGCGCGCCAGCACGTCGGCGCAGGCCAGGCCAGCCGGGCCGGCGCCGATGATGGCGACCTTCTTGCCGGACTGGACGACCTTGGACATGTCCGGCCGCCAGCCCTGGGCGAAGGCGGTCTCCGAAATATAGCGCTCGACCTGGCCGATGGTGACCGCGCCGAAGTCGCACTGGTTCAGGGTGCAGGCGCCTTCGCACAGGCGATCCTGTGGACAGACCCGGCCGCACACTTCCGGCAGCGAGTTGGTCTGGTGCGACAGCTCGGCGGCCTCGAACAGACGGCCTTCGTCGACCAGCTTGAGCCAGTTGGGGATGTAGTTGTGCACCGGGCACTTCCACTCGCAGTACGGATTGCCGCAGGCCAGGCAGCGGTCGGCCTGTTCCCTGGACTGATCGCCGTCCATCTGTGCGTAGATTTCCTTGAACTCGGTCTTGCGGACCTCGGCCGGGGTCTTTGCGCCGTCGCGGCGGGCAATTTTTACGAATTGGAATACGTCGGACATGTCGTCAATCCTTCAACAGGCTGTCCAGGGTCAGGGCCTTGGATTTCACGAGCCAGAACTTGTTCACCACATCATGGAAGTGCTCAAGCATCCAGGCCGCGCGCGCGGAGCCGGTGTAGAGCACATGCTTTTCCAGCTTGGCGCGGAGGAAGGCCCGGTGTTCGCTGGTCTTCTCGTCGTTGATGCGGTTGATGTCGATCAGCTCGTTGTTGTAACGCTCGGCGAACTTGCCGGACTCGTCAAAGACCAGGGCGAAGCCGCCGGTCATGCCGGCACCGAAGTTGAGGCCGGTGTCGCCCAACACGACCACGACGCCGCCGGTCATGTATTCGCAGCAGTGATCGCCGACGCCTTCCACCACGGCCAGCGCGCCGGAGTTGCGCACACCGAAGCGCTCGCCGCCGATGCCGGCCGCATACAGTTCGCCGCCGGTGGCGCCGTACAGGCAGGTATTGCCCAGCGCCGTGGCCTTGTACGCCTCGAATGAGGACCCCTTGGGCGGGTAGATGACCAGACGGCCGCCAGCCATGCCCTTGCCCACGTAGTCGTTGGCGTCGCCTTCGATCTCCAGGGTCAGGCCATGATGGTTCCAGACGCCGAAGCTCTGGCCGGCCGAGCCGTTCAGCTTGATGTGCAGGCAGTCGTCGGGCAGGCCGTCGGCGCCGTGCGCCTTGGCGATCTCGCCGGACAGCCGTGCGCCGATCGAACGGTTGACGTTGCCGACCTTGTACTCGAGACGCTGTGCTGTCTTACTCTTGATGCTGGCAATGGCGTCCTTGACCATCTGCTCAGCCAGCTCGCCCTTGTCGAAGGACGGATTGCGCGCCTCGACGCAGAAGCGCGGCTCGGTCTCGGCGATGGTTCCCTGGCTGAGCAGCTGGCCGAGCTTGAGACGCTTCTGCCGGTCGGACTCGCCGTCGAGGCATTCGAGCAGGTCGGTGCGGCCGATCAGGTCCTCGAACTTGCGGATGCCGAGTGTGGCCATCCATTCGCGGGTTTCCCGGGCGATGAAGGTGAAGTAGTTGACCACCATGTCGGGCAGGCCGATGAAGTGTTCCTTGCGCAGCTTGTCGTTCTGGGTGGCCACGCCGGTGGCGCAGTTGTTCAGATGGCAGATGCGCAGATACTTGCAGCCCAGCGCGACCATCGGGCCGGTACCGAAGCCGAACGACTCGGCGCCCATGATGCCGGCCTTGATCACGTCCAGACCGGTCTTCAGGCCACCGTCGGCCTGGACCCGCACCCGGCCGCGCAGGCCGTTGGCGCGCAGCACCTGCTGCGCTTCAGTCAGGCCCAGTTCCCACGGCGTACCGGCATATTTGACCGAGGTCAGCGGCGAGGCGCCAGTGCCACCGTCGTAGCCGGAGATGGTGATCAGGTCGGCGTAGGCCTTGGCCACGCCGGCTGCAATGGTGCCGACGCCGGGCTCGGCCACCAGCTTGACCGAGACCAGGGCATCCGGGTTGACCTGCTTCAAGTCGAAAATCAGCTGGGCCAGGTCTTCGATCGAGTAGATGTCGTGATGCGGCGGCGGCGAGATCAGGGTGATGCCGGGCTTGGTGCAGCGCAGCTTGGCGATCAGCTCGGTGACCTTGCCGCCGGGCAGCTGACCGCCCTCGCCGGGCTTGGCGCCCTGGGCGATCTTGATCTGCAGCACTTCGGCGTTGACCAGGTAATGCGGAGTGACGCCGAAACGACCGGACGCCACCTGCTTGATCTTGGACATCTTGACCGTGCCGTAGCGCTTGGCGTCTTCGCCGCCCTCGCCGGAATTGGACCGGCCGCCGATGCGGTTCATGCCTTCGGCCAAGGCCTCGTGCGCCTCGGGCGACAGCGCGCCGAGCGACATGCCGGCGGAGTCGAAACGCTTGAGGATGGCTTCGACCGGCTCGACCTCGTCGATGCTGATCGGGGTCGCATCCTTCAGCCGCATCAGGTCGCGGAACATGGCCACCGGCCGGCTGTTGACGATCTCGGCATACTGCTTGTAGACCGCGTAATCGCCCTTCTGGACCGCCGCCTGCAGGGTCTGGACCACGTCCGGGTTGTAGGCGTGGTATTCCTCGCCGTGCATGAACTTGAGCAGTCCGCCAGCGGGGATCGGCTTCATCGGGTTGAAGGCCGTGCGGACCAGTTTCCGCTGGTCGGCCTCGAAGTCCTCAAAGCTGGCACCCGAAACGCGGGAGACCGAGCCCTTCAGGCACATCGCCACCACGTCCTCGTGCATGCCGACCACTTCGAACAACTGGCCGCCGCGATAGCTGGCGATGGCCGAGATGCCCATCTTGGACATGACCTTGAGCAGGCCCTTGTCGATGCCCTTGCGGTAGTTGGCCAGCGCCTTGTAACCCGGCAGCTTGATCTCGCCGCTGCGCACCAGCTCCAGGATGCACTGGTAGGCCAGATACGGGTACACCGCGGTGGCGCCGTAGCCGATCAGGCTGGCGATCTGGTGCGGATCGCGGGCGGTGGCGGTTTCCACCACCAGATTGCAGTCGCAGCGCAGACCGGCGTCGATCAGGCCGTGATGCACGGCACCGGTCGCGAACAGGGCATGGATCGGCAGTTTTGACTTGTCGATGTTGCGGTCGGACAGGACCACCACCACCTTGCCCGACTTCACTGCGGCCACCGCGTCGGCGGCCAGTCTGGCCAGGGCCGACTGCAGGTTCAGCGTCGCCGGGTCGTAGTTGAGATCGAGGCTGACCGAGGCGTAGGCCGGGTCGGTCTGGCCGGTCACCGCCATGAACTTGTCATGCGACAGCACCGGCGAGGTCACTTCCATGCGCCGCGCATGGCTGGCGGTTTCCTGGAACAGGTTCATCTCGCGGCCGAACTCGGTGTGCAGCGACATCACGATCGCTTCCCGGATCGGGTCGATCGGCGGGTTGGTCACCTGGGCGAATTGTTGACGCAGGTAGTCAAACGGCGAGCGCACCTTCTGGCTCAACACCGCCATCGGGGTGTCATCACCCATCGAACCGGTAGCCTCCTGGCCATCCTCGGCCAGCACGCGGATCACCTGGTCCATTTCCTCGAAGCTGACGTTGAACAGCTTCTGTCGGGTGATCACCGAGGCCGTGTCCATGACCGGCGCGCCGGCATCCTGCTCGGCGCCCAGATCGATCCGGTGGGCACCCTGCTTGAGCCATTCGCGGTAGGGATGACGGCCCTTCAGCTCGTTGTCGATGTCCTCGGGCAGCAGGAAACGGCCGGTCTCCAGATCGGCGGCCACCATCTGGCCGGGGCGCACGCGGCCCTTGGCGACAATGTTTTCGGGACCGCCGTAATCCCACACGCCGACTTCCGAGGCGATGGTGACGTAGCGGTCCTTGGTGATGACGTAGCGGGCCGGACGCAGGCCGTTGCGGTCGAGCAGGCAGACACCATAGCGGCCGTCGGTCATGACAATGCCGGCCGGGCCATCCCAGGGCTCCATGTGCATGGAGTTGTATTCGTAGAAGGCCCGTAGCTCCGGGTCCATGTTGGTGACGTTCTGCCAGGCCGGCGGGACCATCATGCGCATCGACCGGAACAGCCCGGCGCCGCCCATGACCAGGCCTTCGAGCATGTTGTCGAAGCTCATCGAGTCGGAGCCCTTTAGGCCGACCATGGGCCGGACGTCGTCCATGTTGGGGATCAGCGGCGACTCGAATTTGTTTTCCCGTGCGCGGGACCAGTTGCGGTTGCCCTGCAGGGTGTTGATCTCGCCGTTGTGGGCTAGGTAGCGGAACGGCTGAGCCAGCCGCCACTCGGGCCAGGTGTTGGTCGAGAAGCGCTGGTGGAACACCGCCAGCGAAGCCGCGAAGCGCTCGTCGTTCAGGTCCGGGTAGAACACCGGCAGATACTGCGGCATCACCAGACCCTTGTAGGAGATCACCCGGCCGGACAGGGTCGGCATGTAGAAGGTGACATCGTCGCCGGCCACCGCCTTCTCGACCTTGCGCCGGGCGATATACAGCTTGCGCTCGAATATCTCGGCGTCGACATCAGCCGGACAGTTGACGAACAGCTGCTCGATCACCGGCAGGCTCTTCAGGGCGTATTCACCCAGGGCGCTGTTGTCGGTCGGCACCTTGCGGAAACCGGCGACGCTCAGGCCCTGACCATTAAGCTCGGTGGTCAGCAGGTCGCGGGCGCGCTGGGCCTTGGCGGTATCCTGGTTCAGGAACACCAGGCCGGCGGCATAGCGCTCGGTCAGCGTGAAACCAGCCTCGGCCGCCATGGTGCGCAGGAAGCTGTCGGGCTTCTTGAACAGCAGGCCGCAGCCGTCGCCGGATTTGCCGTCGGCCGCCACCGCGCCGCGGTGCGTCATGCAGGCCAGTGAGGAAATCGCAGTCTGCACCAGCTTATGAGTCGCCTGGTCGTCCAGTTGCGCGATGAGGCCGAAGCCGCAGCTATCCTGTTCAAAATCAGGGCTGTAGAGTGTGCCGCAGAGGCGGCTTTGTCGATCGTCCATGTTCGTATTGATCGCCAGTAGAAAATCTGGATAAAAGGGCGGGAATTCTAAGCCCAAACAAGGGCTTCCTCCAAACTTTGCATGCACCCTATTGGTCGAGTGGGCATTCAGTCCGCCCTCGGCGCCAACGCACCAAAATCGTGCTCCTTGCGGCACAGCCCCTGCATCTCGCACCAGGCGCAGGTCTCCGGCGCGCCGTTGGCCGGCAGCGGCGCCCCGCCGTGCATCGCATCCATGGTTTCACGAATGCGTGCCGCCTCGTCTTCGGCCGCCTCGGAAAGCGGCTGTTCAAGTTCAACCGATGCAACCTTGTCATCGTCCAGAGACACCAGGCTTGCCTGTGCGGCTCCAGTGAGCAGGCCATAAAAGGGCAGTTGGACATCCTCACCCGGCGTTTTCAGTTTGCTCCTCAGTCTCTGCAATGACTGCGTCTTGTAGTCGACGACGGCTTGGCCCTCGGGCCCTTCGTCCATGCGGTCGAGCCGGCCGTACAGCATCACCTGCCGGCCATCCGCCAGTTCCAGTAACTGGTTATATTCACGCTCTGCCGCTTGCCAGCGCCAGCCGGCCGCCTCTCTTGCCAGCGACCAGTCGATATAGCCCGGAACATGTTTCTCCCAGCGCATGCGCCAGCCTCGGGCGAGGTAATACACCGCCTCGCGCGCCTGGAACACCTCCTGGCCGAGCACCAGTAGATCCGCCAGCAGTCGTTCGCGCGGCGTGGCGGCCAATACCGGATGGCCGGCATGGAAACGATTCAGGATGGCGTGCACCAGTTCGCCGTAGTCGGCCTTTTCCATCTCCTCGGCGACTTCTTCGGCCTCACCCAGGCCCAGGTCGTAATGGGCGAAATAACGGTAGGGGCAACTCACCAGTTTCTGCCAGGCACTGGCCGACAGGCGTTCCGGCAATTTCGACAGCGGCGGGAACAACGCTGCTTCGAGGGGCCTGGCCATGGGGACCGCGGCATTTGCCACAACGGGCTCTTCCTGCAGACTCGCCCCGTAAGCCAACCTGTGCAACGCTTCCAGCAGGCGCAACCACGGGCTGGGCGAATTGGGCTCCTTGCCGCGCCACGCCTGCCAGCTGAACAGCACACGGTCGGCGCGGCTCAGGATGTCGATCAACGCGTCCTGGGTCTCCTGCCGACGCTGACGCTGGCCCGGCAGCCCGAGTTGCTGTCTAAGAGCATCGTTGAACACGCCTGGCTTCGCCGTCGGTGGCAAATGGCCGGCATCGGCGCCCAGTACCACGACGGCCTCGAAGTCACGCAGTCGGGCAGCGGCCAGGTGGGTCAGGCGGATCGGACTGTCGATCCCGGTCTCCTGGAAGGTGGCCTGATCCAGCTGCAGGTTGAGCCAGCCGCGCCACCTGGACAGGCTGAACCGCGCCTGATCGGAAGCCAGTTCCCGCTGCAGCCGGCGCAGCAGGTCCATGAGCTGCCTGCCCGCCTGATCGGCCTCGATCGCGGCACGCGCGCCCAGATCGTCCAGTGCCGCGAACAATATCTCCAGCCAGCCGGACAGGGTCTGTCGCCGGACGTCGCGGAACCGGTTCGCCGCCCTGGCCAGCCGTGCCAGCATCGGCGCCGCCTCGCCATCCGCCATTGAGATGAACTGTTGCAGTCCGCTCACCGCATCGCGACGCGCGATCACGCGCTCCAGCGCGCCGATTGCATCCAGCTTGCGATCAGCGGGGATGTCGCAAAACACAAAAGGCGATTTCAGCAAATCGAGCAGGTCGCGATGGTAGAAGTCGTCCTGCAACAGGGCGAACCAGCGATCCAGAACATGGCTGACCGACGCCGTGGAAAAGGTCCAGCCGGTTTCGTCCTGCAGCAGGATGGCATCCCGCTCCAGCACGGCGCGCAGACGCCGCGCCGCCAGGCGATCGAGCGCGATGACCGCAATATCCCGCTGCCCGTCGGCCAGCCACAGCCTGATCCGGGCCGCCACGCCCTGTGCCTCGGCTTCCATGGAATCGGCCGCCAGGATGGACAGGTCGCCTAGCAAGGGGCTTGCCGGAGCGGCTTCCCTGAGCCTGATGGCCCGCTCGGGCAAGGTATCGGTGCCTGGCTGCCAGGCCATCCGCAACATTGTCTGGCGTACCGGACAGGACACCCCCACGGGCAAATCCTGTAAACCGGCAGTCGCTCGGCATCGCTCCAGAAAGTGCTGCTCCAGCCGGCTCAGGCCATGCAGACCCAGGCTATATACGGGACCGGAAGCCGTCGTCAGCCAGCCTGCCAGTTGCCTGGCATAGGACTTCCTGCCCCCTTCGCCAGACTGCTGAAAGGCACGCCAGACCTCGAACACCATTCTGGCTTCCTGATCCAGCGGCGCCGCCAGTTTGCGCCGGGCCGCCTGTTCCACCTGGGCCGCAAAACCGGCGTACTCGTCCGGTGGCACGAGCAGGGCATCGTCCAGTTCCAGTAGCAGCTCATGCATCACCTGCGCCTGGGGCCAGAGCGTGGCCTCATCCAGCCAGTCGATCCGGGACAGAAAACCATACAGGCTGGACAGCCGCAGGCTGTCCGGCGCGTGCGCTTCCGAATCGCGTTGACTCGAGGCCAGGGCTGGCAAGGTCAGCAGGCACGGCGGCCGAAACACCGATCCCCCCAGTTCCGCCCGCAATGCGGCGATGAAGGGAGCCCGGACATGGTGGTGCGGAACGAGGACAGTGATACCCGAGAGATCGGGCAGACGATGCCTGTGATCGGACAGGAGCGCGGCGGCCGCCGCCTGAAAGGTGTGCGCCATGGCCGTATTCTAAGACAGCACCCGAATCCGGCAGGCAAAAAAAGCCCCGGAACAACCGGGGCGAAGAGAGGAGGAGGATGTCAGCCGCACCAGTACTGGCGCGCGACCAACATTCCCTGCCCGGACACCAGATGGCTCGAGCATCCAGACAGGATTACGACATGAAACGCGCTTCGCTCGACACCACTAATGCACATTTCAGACCGGAATGTATGAATATTATCCATTGCTGTCAATATGGTTATTACAACAAAACGCATTGGATTCGGTGGCCGGGCTGAACAGGTTGGAACTCAGGCCTGATTCCGGTCAGCGACCCTGCCCCCATCCCTGATCTGGTCGCTTGGCCGGGAGAGCACCTTCTCACCGGCTTTCAAACCCGACAGAACCTGAGCCTGCAGGCCATTGCGCTGACCGACCTGAACCGGCCGCAGCCTGGCCCGTCCCGCATCCATGACGAACACCGCCCAGCCGTCGCCGTGCCGGATCAGTGCGTCGGTCGGCACCTGCAGGGCATCGTGCGACGACCAGACGATGAAACTGGCCTCGACCCGGTAACCATCGCCCAATCGACTCCATTGCCTGGCCGGAGACGTGATGTCGCAAATCACCCGTACCCGCTGTTCCTCGACGCCGAGCGCCGAGATCTTGGTGAAGCCGGCCGGCTCGACCTCGCGCACACGCGCGTCGAGCGCCGGGTCGCCACCCCAGCGTTCGAGCCGGACCAGAGTACCGGGCACGATCTTCACGGCAGCGGTGGAGAGGACCTCGACCACGACCTCCAGACTCCGCGGGTTGCCCACTTCGATCAGCGCCTGGCCGGCCTGCACCGAGCCTTCGCTTTCGTGCGGCACGCCCAACACGCTGCCGTCGACGGGCGAGGCCACATTGACGACCTCGGTCACCTTGCCGGCATCCAGCCCGACCACCTGCGACGCCGCGGCACGCGCCGCCTCCACGTTATGCCCCGCTACGCTGGCCGACTGTTCGGCAGCGCGCCGGTCCGCCTCGGCGGCCTGAAGCGCAGTACGTGCCTGATCAACGGCGGACCGTGAGACAAAATGGCTCTGGCCGAGAGTCTGATTGCGCTCGAATTCCAGATTTGCCAGTCGTTCCTGCGCGGCAGCGGCACGGGTGGTTTCGTTGGCGGCGGCCAGTGCGGCCTGCGCGGCAGCTAGCTGGGCGGCGGCCTGGGTGCGGCTGCGTGGATCGAGGCTGGCGGATCGGGCCGGTTCGAGCACGGCGACCACCTGGCCCTTGTGTACCGGATCACCGACCTTGAGATCGATTCGCCGGGCATAGCCAGCCACCGGCGCCGATACGGCATAGCGTTCGCGCACCCGGGTCTTGCCTTCCTCCTCGACGGTGACTTCGAGCGGAGCCTGCTTCACCGTAGCGACGTCGACCGGGATGGGCCGAGGGAAGAAGCCGTAGGCGAGGGCGGCCGCGATGACCAGTAGCAGGATCAGGAGTCCGATTCGTCCGCGCATGCTTATTCTCTCGTCTTCAAAACAGCCACCAGATCCAGATTGCCCAGCGCGCGCCAGACCAGCAGGCCGGACACGACAGCGGAAACCAGGACCACCGAGGCGGCCATGGCGTAATTGTAGGGCTCAAGCACCAATGGCAGGCGATAGAGTTCGGAATTGAACGACAGCACCAGCACGCCGCACAGTGCGATGCCGACGCCGAAGCCGACCGGGATGGCCGAGAGGGTGAGTGCAGCCAGTTCGCCGAGCAGGATGTAGGCGATCTCGCCCCGGGTGAAGCCGAGTACGCGCAGGCTGGCCAGTTCGCGGCCACGTTCGGACAGGGCGATGCGGGCCGAGTTGTAGACCACGCCGAAGGCGATGCTGCCGGCAAGCAGGGCCGAGATCATGTTAAAGAACAGCACGAACTCGCCCATGGTGGCGTAGAAGCTGCGGATGGCATTGGCGTGGGCGACCTGGCCCAGGACACGGGGCCGGTCCTGCAAGCGTCTGTAGATTTCCGCCTCGGCGCCGGGATCGTGTGAGAGGTAAGCGCCCGAGATCACATCGCCCTCGCGCAGCAGGGCGTTGAGCGTGTCGCGCTGCATGTAGGCCGAGACGCCGAGATACTGTTTGGTGACGCCCAGCACCGG
>JARLJM010000039.1 GCA_031291185.1 Parasulfuritortus sp.
GGCTCCGAATGCATATAGCCCCAGGCAATCTGATAACGCTCGTCAAAATACGTGGTGAGTTGTTCGTAACCGGCGGACTGCTGCTGCAAAGAACTGGGCTGGATATGCGATACAGACATGATCATCTCCTTGGGATAGGCAGTGGATGAAACGGGTTGAACCTACCCGTCCAGCCTAGCGTGTACCCCCAAGGCTAACAAGCGCGCCTGTATTTCTTTTGTTATAGAGCGGCGACTTGTTGGTCCGCGTGATAGCTCGAACGGACCATCGGCCCGCAGGCCGCATTCCTGAACCCCATGGCCAGCGCCTCGCGCTCGAAGGCCTTGAACTGCTCCGGAGTGACATAACGCTCCACCGCAAGGTGATGTCCGGACGGCTGCAGATATTGACCGACGGTCAGCATCTCAACGTTGTGAGCGCGTAAATCATGCATGACCTCCAACGCCTCGGCATCGGTCTCGCCCAGGCCGAGCATGATGCCGGACTTGGTCGGAACAGCGGGCACACGCGCCTTGAATTGCTTGAGCAGGTCGAGCGAGTGGATGTAATCGGCGCCCGGTCGCACTGCTTTATAGAGACGCGGCGCGGTTTCCAGGTTGTGGTTCATCACGTCCGGTGGCTCGGCAACGAGGATGTCCAGGGCGATGTCGAGCCGGCCACGAAAATCCGGGGTCAGGATTTCTATGCGGGTGCCGGGCGACTTTTCGCGCACAGCCCGGATGCAGTCGGCAAACTGCTGCGCCCCGCCGTCGCGCAGATCATCCCGGTCGACGCTGGTGATGACCACATACTTCAACCCCATGAGCGCCACCGTTTCGGCCAGATGGGCCGGCTCGTCCGGATCGGGCGGCAGTGGCTTGCCGTGGCCGACGTCGCAGAACGGGCAGCGCCGGGTGCACAGATCACCCAGGATCATGAAGGTGGCGGTGCCGTGGTGGAAACATTCGCCGAGATTGGGGCAGGCCGCCTCCTCACACACGGTATGCAGCTTGTTTTCCCGCAGCAGGGCCTTGATCCGGGCGACTTCCGGCGAGGCGTGCGCCTTGGCCCTGATCCAGACCGGCAGCTTGATCCGCGGCTTGGTCTCCACCTTGATCGGGATACGCGAGGTCTTGGCTTCGCCACGGTGGAGTTTGCTGTCGGCCATCTTGAATTCGAGTCGGTAAAGCGCCATCTTATCAGGCATGACTACCCCTATCCCCGTCACCCTGCTGACCGGCTTTTTAGGCAGCGGCAAGACCACCGTACTCAATCACCTGCTCAAGCGCCTGCCGCTCACCGCCGTGGTGATGAACGAATTCGGCGAAGTCGGCCTCGATCACCAGCTGCTGGAAGAAACGCGCGGCCCGCTGGCCTTGCTGTTCGGCGGTTGCGTCTGTTGCCAGATTCAGGGCGCATTGGCGCCAACGCTGAAAAACCTGTGGATGGGTCGCGACAAGGGCGATTTGCCGCGTTATGAACGGCTGATCATCGAAACCACCGGGATCGCCGACCCGGCGCCCATCATCGCCACCCTGATCCAGGACCGCTGGCTGGCGGCGCGCCATCAACTCGACGGCATCGTCACCACGGTGGATGCAGCATTCGGCCTCTGCCAGTTGGAAGCACACAAGGAAGCGCGTAAACAAGTTGCCGTGGCCGACCGACTGTTGCTGACCAAGACCGATCTGGCCGATGTCACGACCATCGATCGGCTCAAGGCACGCCTGATCGAGCTGAACCCGGCCGCGCCCATCCTGACGGTACTCGATGGCCAGGTCGACCCGGCTGCCATTCTGGGCGCGGAACGGCGAGCCATCCCGGCCGAGGCCCGGCAATGGCTGGCTGCAGAACGCTACCCATCGGCGGGCAGACCGGTGCTTGGCGGTCGAACCGTTGCCGTTGCGGCAGGGCACACCGACAATATCCGCGCCTTCAGCCTGAGCTTCGACCAGCCGCTGGACGGCCAGGCCGTATCCGCGGCACTGGAAATGCTGACCGCCTTCCGGCCCACCCATCTGCTGCGCATGAAAGCCATCCTGAATCTGGTCGGCGAGTCCAGGCCGGTTGTCCTGCATGGCGTCCAGCACGTGCTCTATCCGCCGAGCCATCTGGAACACTGGCCGGACGAGGACCACCGGAGCCGGTTTGTCTTCATCGTCAACGACCTGGATGAGGCTTTTATCGCCAAATTGCTGAGCGATTTCACCCAGGCAGCTGGACAACACTAGCCAACTTCATTGAGCATGGCATAATCCGTCACCAACTTTCATCTCCAAATAACCAACAGAGGAGTCAAGGCGTGGCCACTGCAAACAAGCAATCCGCCGTGAAGCCCAAGTCCGCGGCCAAGAAACCTGCAGCCAAACCCGTCGCGAAAACCGCGAAGCCTGCCGCAACGGCCAGGAAAGCCGCAGTGAAACCGGCCGCCAAGGCTACCCCGGCGAGCAAGAAAGTGACGGCTCCTGCCAGGCCGGCTGCCAAGGCAGCGCCCGCAAAGAAAGTTGCGACCAAACCGGTGGTGCCCGTCAGGAAAACGGCAGCAAAACCCACCGCGAAGCCTGCCGCTCCGGTGAAAAAGGCCGCCCCGCAGGCTGTGGCCAGGAAAGCCGTCGCACCCGCACCGAAGACCACCGCGAAGAAACCGGTGACCAAGCCGGTGCTCAAAGCGGCCCCGACCAAGAAAGCGGCAAACAAACCAGCCCCAGCCGCTGCAAAGAAAGTGGCCGCCCCCGTTACCAAGAAGGCCGCCGCCAAGCCCATGGCAAAATCCGTGGCGACCCAGAAACCCGCCGCAGCCAAGCCTGCAGCCAAACCCGCACCGGCCGCCAAGCCTGCAGCCAGACCGGTTGCAGTCGCCAAGGCCACCTCGAAACCTGTAGCCAAGACGCCGGCCAAGCCGGCCCTGGCCCCGAAATCCACAAGTGAACAAATGCCCGCAACAAGCAAAGCAGCCAAGAAACCCGCAAGCAGCAAGTCTGCTGCCGGCATCATCAGCGAAGAGCAATTGCTCAAGATGTCCGACAAGGACTACATGAACGAGGCCCAACTGGGCTTTTTCAAGCATCGCCTGCAAACCATGAAGGACGAGATCCTGGTCAATGCGCGGGAAACCGGCGAACACCTGAAGGAAAACGAAGTCTTCGCCGACCCCAACGACCGAGCCACCGTAGAAGAGGAAAACATGCTGGAGCAGCGCGTGCGCGACCGCGAGCGCAAGCTGCTGAAAAAGATCGACGCTTCACTGCGGCGCATCGAGGAAGGCGAATACGGCTACTGCCTGGAGACCGGCGACCCTATCGGCCTGCCCCGCCTGCTGGCCCGCCCGACCGCAGAACTGTCGATCGAGGCCCAGGAAAAGCACGAACGCCTGGAAAAGCTGTACGCCGACTGATCGTTATCCCTCGCGGCCGGCTTGACCGGCCGCTGCTTCCTCCTTCCCTGCCATGACCGCCCTGGAAACCTGGGAACTGCTCAGCTACGTGGTGACCGTGGTCGGTCTGCCTTTTGCGCTCCTCGCCTTTATCCTGGAACAACGCAAGGAACGCATGACCGACGAGGAGGAACTGCATCAGCGCCTGACCGAGAACTATGCCGATTTCCTCAAGCTGGTTCTGACCAACGCCGACCTTCGCCTTCTCCACAGCCTGCCCGACGCGGTAGACCTGGACGATGAACAGAAGGAACGCCGTTACGCCCTGTTCGGCATTCTCACCTCGATCTTCGAACGCGCCTACGTGATGGTCTACGAACCGCGCATGAACCGGCAACGCCGCCGTCTCTGGCAGACCTGGGACGATTACATCCAGGAATGGTGCCAGCGTGCCGACTACAACAGGGCCCTGCCGGAGCTGCTGCGCGGCGAGGACCCCGAGTTTGCCGACTACATCCGGCGCAGCGCCAACCTGACCCGGAGCGCACCGTGAATCCGCTGCAACGCCTCCTGGTCGGCGCCATCCGGGTGTACCAGATCGCCCTCTCACCCTATTTCGGCAGCCAGTGCAGGTTCACGCCGACCTGCTCGGAATATGCCAGGGAAGCGGTCATCATCCACGGCGCGCTGAAGGGCAGCTGGCTGGCGATCCGCCGTATCGGCCGCTGCCACCCCTATCACCCCGGCGGACACGACCCGGTACCCTGATGCCAAAACAAACCGGCCTATCCGCCCTCGACATCCTGCGCAATGCCGGCGAGCGCGCCACGCCGGCGCGCGAGGGCGTGCTCGGGATTCTGCTCGAAGCCCCCCGCGCCCTGACCCATCAGGAGATTGAGCAAAACGCACGCGAACAAGGCTTCAGTGCGGACCGGGTCACGCTCTATCGCGTCCTCGACTGGCTGGTGGCCCATCGCTATGCGCACCGCATCGCTGGCGAGGATCGGATCTGGCGCTTCAATGCTGCGGGCCCGGAGGCGCACGGCCACGCCCACTTCCGCTGCACCGGCTGCAATCAGGTTTTCTGCCTCAACGACCTGCATCCGGCACTCGGCTTCAATCTGCCAAAGGGCTTTCTGTTCGAACGGGCCGAACTCACCATTCAGGGACTCTGCCCGGACTGCGCCAAGTCCGCGCAGGCCAGCAGGAAAAAACCGGCCAGCCGGACCTGATGCAACCGGGTTGCAATCGCCACTGTCGCCGCCTATCATGCAACTCGGTTGCAATCCCGTCCCGTTTCCATAATTAGACTGCGTCACCATGACCCTCGTTTACATCCTGCTCGCCACGTTCGCGGGTGGCGTACTTTCGGTATTCGCCGCCGCCTCCCTGTCGTTGACGCTACTGGCCAATCTGGCCCATCGGATGGTCGCGCTCTCGGTCGGCATCCTGCTCGCCGTCGCCTTCCTCGACCTGCTGCCGGAAGCGACGGCAGGGCTCGACATCAAATCGGTGGGTGGCGCTGTCATCGCCGGCATCCTGCTGTTCTTCGTGCTGGAGAAGACCGCGCTGTGGCGACACGATCACGCCCATGAACAGCATGAGCTGGACGGCCACAGCCATGAGCCTGCCCACTCGCCCACTGGCATGATGATCATCCTGGGTAGCGCCATGCACAACTTCGTCGATGGCGTGCTGGTTTCCGCCACCTTTCTCCAGGACACCAAGCTCGGCCTGGCCACCGCCATCGCCGTCATCGCGCATGAGATTCCGCACGAGATCGGCGATTTCATCGTGCTGCTTTCATCTGGCTACAGCCGCAAGGAATCCCTCTGGCTGAACGTGCTTGCTGGGTCGGCCGCCGTGCTGGGCGGCATCATCGGCTGGGCGACCCTGCAAGGTGTCACCGGCGTCATTCCCTATGTGATGGCACTGGCCGCCGCCAGCTTCATCTACATCGCCGTGGCCGACCTGATCCCGGAGTTGCAGGAACACCGCCGGCCGCATGACTTCCCCGTGCAACTGGCCCTGCTGCTGGCAGGCATCGGCATCATCCTGCTGGGGATGCGGCTGGAGGGTTGAACTTAACGCGACCCTCCCGGTCCTCCTGATTACCTTATCGAAAGGAGCTTGCTCATGCGTTTTGCAGCCATTGCCCTGTTGCTGTCTTGTGCCGCCGCCGCCCAGGCCGCACCGCCTCATGTGCACGGCGTCGCACTACTTGATGTCGCTGTCGACGGCGCCACGTTGAGCCTGCATCTGGATTCCCCGCTGGACAATCTGGTGGGCTTCGAACACGCAGCCTACAACCCTAGCCAGAAGGCCACCCTGGACAAGATGGTCGCGCAGCTGAACCGTCCGGAACAACTGTTCATCCCGACTCCCTCG
Source organism: Parasulfuritortus sp. (assembly GCA_031291185.1). GTDB lineage: Bacteria > Pseudomonadota > Gammaproteobacteria > Burkholderiales > Thiobacillaceae > Parasulfuritortus. Next base: position 5,741 of record JARLJM010000039.1, read on the forward strand.
GCCGGCTGCAAGGCGCAAGCGCCCAAGCTGGTCTCGGCCGTGCTCGAACCCGCTGGCAAGACCGCCGCCCCGCACGGCCATGTCCATGCCGACATGGATGCCGACTTTGTCTTCCAGTGTGCCGCGCCGCAGAACCTGCATGGGATGGAGGTGAAGCTGAGCGCCCTCTTCCCCCGCACCCACACGGTGAAGGTCCAGATCGCCGGTCCCAAGGGCCAGTCGGGTGCCGTACTGGAAAGCGGCAATACCAAGGTTTCCTGGTAAGCCATGACCGATACGGTGATCCGTATCGAAGGGCTCGACTTCCGCTGGCCGGGCGCGGCGCGGTCCTGCCTGGACATCCCAAGCTTTCAGGTCGAGCGGGGAGAACACCTGTTTCTGCACGGCGAAAGCGGCAGCGGCAAGACCACGCTGCTCAATCTGCTGGCCGGCGTCCTGACGCCCCAGTCCGGCCAACTGGAACTGCTCGGCCAGAACCTGAAGGCCATGGCCTCGGCCCGGCGCGATCACTACCGGGTCGACCACGTCGGTTTCATCTTCCAGCAGTTCAACCTGATTCCCTATCTCTCCGCCCTCGACAACGTCCTGCTGCCCTGCCGCTTTTCCAGCCGCCGCCGTTTGCGAGCGGAGGAGCAAGCCGGCAGCCAGCGTGATGCCGCCCAATCGCTGCTCAGTCACCTGGATCTGAACGAAGGACTGTGGAGCCGATCGGCGACCCAGCTTTCGGTCGGTCAGCAGCAACGGGTGGCCGCCGCCCGTGCCCTGATCGGTCGGCCTGAGATCATCATCGCCGACGAACCTACCTCCGCCCTCGACGCGGAACGGCAAACCGCCTTCCTCGACCTGCTGCGCCGTGAATGCGCCGCAGCCAATGCCACCCTGCTCTTCGTCAGCCATGACAAACGGCTCGCATCCGGTTTCAGCCGTCAAGCCGCGATGGCCGAAATAAACCGGATTCACGGAGAGGGGGCCGCATGAGCAGCGATCAGGGGCCCCGTTTGCGGGGATGCGAGCGTCCGCGAATGCGGCCGAACCACCGACTTGATGCGGTGAATACCCCGTTAACCGTGGCAGAGGTGGCCTGATGAAACCCCTGCTCACTCTGGCCCTGAAGAGCGCCTGGAACCGCCGCTACACGCTCGGCCTGACCATGATTGCCGTGGCCCTGTCGGTGACCCTGCTGTTGGGTATCGAACGTCTGCGTCATGATGCCCACGAGGGGTTCGCCCAGTCCGTCTCGGGCACCGACCTCGTGGTCGGACCGCGTTCCAGCCCGATCCAGTTGCTGCTCTATGCCGTCTTCCACCTGGGCGAAGCCACCAACAACATGGAATGGTCCAGTGTCCAGGCCATCGCCAGGAATCCAGCCGTGGCTTGGGTCATTCCGCTCTCGCTGGGCGATTCACACAAGGGCTTCCCGGTTCTGGCCACCAACGAGGATTACTTCAAGTATTTCCACTATGGCGACCATCACCCGCTGGAGGTCGCCCAGGGCAAACCCTTCCACGACCTCTATGACGCCGTTCTGGGCGCCGAAGTCGCCAGCAGGTTGCATTACAAGCTGGGTGACACCATCGTCCTGAGCCATGGCATGAGCGGCACCCACCTGACCGACCATGCCGACAAACCGTTCCATGTGGTCGGCATCCTGGCCCGCACCGGCACGCCGGTGGACCGCACCGTGCACATCAGCCTGGCCGCGATGGAAGCCATCCACATTGACTGGCAGGGCGGCGCACCCATTCCGGGCTTCGCCATCCCGCCGCAACTGGCCAGCAAGTTCGACCTCACACCCAAGACCGTGACCGCGATGCTGGTCGGCCTGCACAGCCGGATCCAGGTTTTTGCCCTACAGCGCGAGATCGCCAGCTTCGATGCGGAGCCGCTGATGGCGATCCTGCCCGGCGTGGCGCTGGATCAGCTATGGGACCTGATGGGCGTGGCCGAACGGGTCCTGCTGGCGGTGAGCGGCCTGGTGGTCGCGGTCAGCCTGGCCGGGCTGGTGGCCGTGGTGCTGGCCGGGCTCAACGAACGTCGTCGGGAGCTGGCCATCCTGCGCTCGGTGGGCGCCGGACCGTGGCATCTGGTCTTCCTGCTGACGCTGGAAGGCGCCGCCGTCACCATCGCCGGCGTTGTCGTCGGTACCGTTCTGCTGACCGTGCTGGCCGCCATCCTCGGCCCCTGGGCCGAACTGCGCTATGGCGTGGTGGTTCACGCCGCCCTGCCCGGTCTGGAAGAACTGAAACTGCTCGGTCTGGTAGTCGTGGTAGGCACCCTGGCCAGTCTGCTGCCCGGGTTGCGTGCGTATAGAATGGCGCTGGCCGACGGCCTGACGCCGCGCGTCTGAGGACATTATGAACCCACTGAAAATCATCCTGCTGCTTGCCGCCCTGTGCAGCCTTGCCCCGGCCCAGGCCAAGGACTACAAGGTCGGCGACCGGCTGAACGAGACCAAAGCTGCCACCAAGGACGCTTACCGTACCATCACCTGGGACGACCTGATGCCCAAGGACTGGGATCCAACCGCACCGTTCAAGGGCCTGGATCTGGCCAAGCTGAAGGACTCGGATCCCCGTGCCATGGAGGCCCTGGCCAAGATGCGCAAGGAATGGTCCGAGGCCCCGATCAACCCCGAGCTGAACGGCAAGGAAATCCGCATTCCGGGCTTTGTCGTCTCTCTGGACGGCGGCCCGGACGAATTGCGGGAATTTCTCCTGGTGCCTTATTTCGGCGCCTGCATCCACGTGCCCCCGCCGCCCGCCAACCAGATCATCCACGTCATGCCGGACAAGCCGGCCAAAGGTTTCCGCAGCATGGACACGGTCTGGGTCAGCGGGGTCATGCAGGTCCAGACTTCACAGACCACCATGGGCAACTCGGGCTACGTGTTGATGGCGAAGAAGGTATTGCCCTACACCGGGCCGTAAATATCTCCGGCATCGAGACGCCGCCGGAGTAAACTTGAACGTATCCAAACCAGCGCATCGTTACGGCCATGTTCTCATTTTTTCGGAAAGGTCAGGCGCACGCCAAGCCCGTCATTCCGAATGACGTTAAACCGGCACGTTCCATTGCAACCGAGCGGGCGGTCAGCCCCCCCCCGGTAGTCGCGCCTCCTGCGCCACCGCCGCCTCCCGAAAAAACTCCAAAGACACCCGACAACACTGGTATCCAGGTGCTGGAGATGGAACTCCTGCTGGCACCCGAGATCGAGCAAGCCGTGATGCTCTATGCCAATGGCCGGACCGGGGAGGCCACGGCGACACTGAACCGCTACATCCTGGATCACCCGAACACGATCGATACCCAGCCCTGGTGCCTGTTGTTCGACATCTACGAGATCACCGGACAACGCCGCCCCTTTGAAGACCTGGCCGTTGATTTCGCGGTGCGCTTCGAACGTTCACCGCCGACCTGGAGCACGTTACAGCCGGTCGAAACCGGAAAAGCCGCATCCAGGCACCCGACCTTCGCCTTTGGCCCGAATCTTTCGCCCCAGGACAAGGCCGGGCTCGAACATTTCCACCAGGAATGCGAAACGGCCGAAACGGTCATACTCGATTTCAGCAAGACCCCGGTGCCCGGCGACGACGCCTATGCCCGGCTGATGCTGGACAACCTGACCCGCAGCGTCGCCAAGGGCAAAGAAGTCCACCTGGTCGGCGGCGAGGCCTTCGTGGTGCGGCTGAACGCCTCGCGCTCGGTCGGCCATCTGACCGAATCGACCTGGCTGCTGCTGCTGATGCTGCTGCAACTGCAGGCCAGGCATCACGAGTTCGACGAGGTCGCGGTGGAATACGCCATTCGCTATGAGATATCCCCCCCGTCCTATACCGCGCCAAAACACATTTCCACTCTTCCCGAGGCGCTTGCGCTCGAATCTTCGCCTACCGGACACACCTTCCCCATGAAGGGAGTCCTTGGTGCCGGTTCCTCCAGCGTCTTCGAGGAACTGCGCACATTCGCCACGCCCCTGCCCAGTGTGGAGGTCGACCTGACCCAGGTCATCCGGATCGATTTCGCGATCGTCGGACTGCTGATGGATGCCGTCATGGGACTGGCCCAGGCCGGCAAGCAGGTTGTGTTCCGGGGCGGCAACAGCATGGTCAACCTGCTACTGCAGATGCTCGGGGTTGGGCAATTCGCCACGATCCAGCAAGAGACGCGCAAATGACGGAACAATTCCACGGCACCACCATTCTCAGCGTGCGCCGCGGCCAGCAGGTCGCCATCGGCGGCGACGGCCAGGTCACGCTCGGCAACATCGTGATCAAGGCCACTGCGCGCAAGGTGCGCCGGCTGTATCAGGACAAGATACTGGCCGGTTTCGCCGGCGGCACGGCCGATGCCTTCACCCTGTTCGAGCGGTTTGAGGCCAAGCTGGAAAAGCATCAGGGCAATCTGGTGCGCAGCGCGGTCGAACTGGCCAAGGACTGGCGCACCGACCGCATCCTGCGCCGACTGGAAGCCATGCTGACGGTGGCCGATCCCAGCGCCACGCTGATCATCACCGGTTCCGGCGACGTGCTCGAACCGGAACAGGGTATCGCCGCCATCGGCAGCGGCGGCGCGTTCGCACAATCCGCCGCGCGCGCCTTGCTGGAACACACCGAGCAGACGCCGGAACAGATCGTCCGCAATGCGCTGGGCATCGCCAGCGATATCTGCATCTACACCAACGGCAATTTCAC
>JARLJM010000207.1 GCA_031291185.1 Parasulfuritortus sp.
ACCTATGGAGTAAGCATGTCCGTCAAACACAGTCCTCTCCTGATTCTCGGCTCCGGTCCCGCCGGATATACCGCCGCCATTTATGCCGCACGCGCAAATTTGAAACCCGTCATCATCACCGGTCTGCAACAAGGTGGTCAGTTGATGACCACGACTGAAGTTGACAACTGGCCAGCCGATGTCAATGGTGTCCAAGGGCCTGATCTGATGACCCGCTTCCAGCAACATGCAGAGCGTTTCAATACCGAGATCGTGTTCGACCATATCCATACAGCCAAGCTGACAGAAAAGCCCTTTACCCTGATTGGCGACTCCGGAACCTATACCTGCGACGCGCTGATCATCGCAACCGGGGCATCCGCTATGTATCTGGGCCTGGAATCAGAGCAGAAATTCATGGGGCGTGGTGTGTCTGGTTGTGCCACATGTGATGGTTTCTTCTACAAAAATCAGGAAGTTGCGGTGATTGGTGGTGGCAATACGGCGGTTGAGGAAGCGATCTATCTAGCCAATATAGCCAGTAAGGTCACCCTGATTCATCGCCGTGACACCTTCAAGGCCGAAAAAATCATGGTCGACCACCTGATGGAAAAGGTCCGTGAAGGCAAGATTGTTCTTGAAACTGACAGCGTTCTTGATGAGGTTCTCGGCGATGCCAGTGGCGTTACCGGGGTTAGACTCAAAAACATCAAGACCGATGCAACCAAGGAATTAAAACTGACTGGCGTATTCATTGCTATTGGCCACAAACCCAATACCGACCTGTTCACTGGCCAACTGGATATGGACCGCGGTTATCTGATCACTCAGGGCGGCCGTACCGGAAATACCACGCAGACCAGTATTCCCGGCGTTTTCGCTGCTGGCGACGTCCAGGACATGATCTACAAACAGGCCATCACGAGTGCGGCGTCAGGTTGTCAAGCCGCATTGGATGTCGAGCGTTATCTTGATAACTGAGATAAAAAAAGAACGGTAACGCCATGAATAAAGGCGGAAACAATCCTGATTCCGCTTCTTCAAAAGAGGCCAAAGCCAAAGAAGATTTCGCCGAAGAGTTTGGGGATGTAACCCCACTCTCCCACCATGGTCGTTATCTACACCCTGTAGCACATCTTCCGCCAATACCATTAAGTCGCCTCAAGGATGAACGAGAAGCTATCCTCGAGTCGATGGAAGATCCGATTCGGTGGCAGGAAGACGTAGAAATGGGCGACGACGCTTCTTTTGTCCGACCTGGTCTATCAAGGCAAACGTTGCGGCGCTTACGTCAAGGCGATTGGCTGATTCAGGCTGAACTTGATCTGCATGGTCTGACAAAGCTTGAAGCCAAAATCGAAATGGCAGAGTTTCTGCATGAATGCAAACGCCGAGGTGTGCGTTGCGTGCGCATTATCCATGGCAAAGGCTTGAGATCGCCTAACCGTGAGCCCGTATTGAAAATCCATGTCCGGCATTGGCTGACCCAGCGGGATGAGATACTGGCTTTTGTCACAGCGCGCCCGGCCGACGGTGGGGCCGGTGCCATGGTGGTGTTGCTGAAGGGGCGCTGATCAAACACCAGGATGCCGCCAGAATGAGTTGCATATCCACATGATTTTCTGGGCGACATTGTCGACCACCTTTACAGTTTGATCTTTAAGGCTCTAATGTTTATTGATAATACAATGAGTTATCAATGTGGCATCAAACGTGCTTTATCTCTGGTCGAGGTACTTTTCAATCGACGAATGGAGACTACAAATGAAGTCATTCAAAAAGAATCACATCACAGCTTCAATATTGCTGGCCATGCTTGGTGCCTACGCTTTACCTGCTTCTGCAACACCTGTAGTTCTTCAGAATGGATATGTGCAGGCTGGTGTAAGCGACTACGGGACCTTAGGCTCAGATGGTAATACCCCCCCCGGAATTCTTTTCGACAAGACCGGGACTGGTGCTTATGGCATCAATGATTTTCTGACCCCAGGATCTCCGTTTGAGGGCTTTTATCTTTCATATGGCACAGCAGCGGGTGGTTCGGGATTTGCCGGAAATAATAATACTGGTACTTCTAACTTCGGCACAGCCTCTCCCACGTCACTTTCCGCTACTAGCGCAATGTGGACTGGATCTAATGGCATCCTGAATTTAACAAACACTTACAGCCTGACCACCTTCGGCGGACAGTCTGTAATCGCCATCCAGACAACCATTACAAACACAACGACTAGCGCCCTCTCCAATGTCGACTTTTTGCGCACACTGGATCCGGATCCTGATGTCAATGCTTATGGCTCTTACTACACCACCAACAGTGTTCTGTCCAAAGACCAGGCCTGTGGTACAGGACCCAGCTCTGGCCAGACCATTTGCGTTTATAGTTTCGATTCAGTAGCGCATAACGCAGGAGTCAGTGCTAGCTGGACTACCTCACCTGCTAGCTATTTGGCAGGTCTCAACGATGGCAATGGCGATTACGCCATAGGCGTGGCGTTTGATATCGGAACACTTGCCGCAGGACAAACAATGACCATTGGCTACGGATATTCACTTGGCGCGACAAAATCCGATGCCACTGGTGGCGGAACCGTACCCGAACCTGCCTCTTTGGCCTTGTTGGGCCTGAGTCTGGGTGGCTTGGCACTGACTCGCCGCCGCAGGAAAGTCTGATACATCCTTAGTTGTTGATTAAGATTGCGGCGACCAAACTGGTCGCCGCAATCTTTTTGTTTATCCGATTCCAGAAGATTTACTAGTCACGCACCCCATATTCCAGCCGTATGGCTTTCAACAAGCCTCGATTATTTCGACCGGGGTATAAACAGGCGCCAGGTCAAACAGCTTGACCACATCGGCGTTTCGCATCCGGATGCAGCCATGAGATTGAGGCTTTTGCTCGAATATTTCATCCGGAGTTCCGTGGATATAGATGTAGCGGCGCATGCTGTCACGGTCGCCAAGTCGGTTGAAACCTGGCTCCATGCCTGATAGCCAGAGGATACGGGTCAGTATCCAATCCCGTTCAGGTTGCTGCACCGCAAGTGAAGGATCATAAATTTCACCGGTCGGCCTTCGACCGACAAATACTGCATTCAAAGGCTGATCCTGACCAATCTTGGCCCTGACAATGTGTTGGCCGCGTGGGGTTTGACAACTGCCGCACGTCTCCCCTGCTCCATTAGCTGCCGATGAAACCGGCCACGTGCCGGCAACATTGCCATCGTCATCGAACAGGTCCAGTTGTTGCCGGGTCAGATCAACACGGATTTTCATGTGCCGGTTTCTTCTTTCTTGCTGCGTAGTTGTGCCCGCTTTTCTGCAAAAAAGCGGGATACCAGGCTAGCGCACTCCTCACTCAATACGCCGCCTTGAATGGTGGCATGGTGATTCAGGCGCGCTTCGGCAAACAGATTTACCACGCTCCCGGCCGCGCCGGTTTTATATTCTGCTGCGCCATATATCACTCGACCAATGCGGGCGTGAAAGATCGCTCCGGAGCACATGGCACAGGGCTCGATGGTTACGTACAAAGTACAGTCAGGGAGGCGGTAGTTGGCCAGTGCACGTGCGGCATCGCGCAAGGCCATAATTTCGGCGTGAGCAGTGGGGTCATGCGCTGCGATGGGATGGTTGAAACCTCGGCCGACGATATAACCGTCTTTTACGACGACAGCACCAACCGGAACTTCACCGAGTTTCCATGCTTCTTCGGCCAGAGACAGGGCCTCGCGCATGAATCGTTCGTCTTGTTCGGGAAATGAGGACAATCTTGAAGTGCTTTAAGGATGTCCAGCGAGTTGGCTGGACATCCATTGTTTCAGGCAGGGATTACTTGGCGGGAGCGGGTGCAGCACCACTCAGGCAGCTCTTCATGAAGTCCTTGCGAGCAGCGCCTTTGAGATTTTGCGTTTTTGCATTGGCATTGCAATCCTTCATCTTGTCCTTTTGCGTTGCTTTAGCCGTAGTGGCAGCGGGCGCTGCTGCGGTGGTAGCCGGTTTGGCTGTGGCCGAAGCGGCTGAGGTCATGCCCGAATCTTTCTTCAGACACTTGGACATGAAGGCACGATATTGATCCTTCGGGATATTTTGCTCGTGGTACTGCTTGGCGCAACCCTTCATGCGATCTTGCTGTTCGCCGGCCTGGGCGGAAATCGGGGCAAATACGGCAACGGCCAACAGGGTGGCAATCAAACGGGTAAACATTTTCATAAGACCTCCTGAGCGGTATTTCAACTTGGGGTGAGTTCAGCCCGAAGGCTGAAATCCCATCATACCCGGCTGGTTTTGCATCAACAATACAAACGCTTACACACGTGCATCCGTACTATGCGTCAAGCCACGTCTCGGTAAATTGGAATAAAATGCGCTTATCGCCCTGAGTTTTCGGGCTCCTCCATGCTGAATGCACACCATGAACTTGCTACACGAATTTGGATCGCTTGCCGGTCCGATCGAGGATGAGGATGCGCGTGAAAGCATCCAGATGTACATCAACCTGAAGCTTGCTGCTTCTGGACAACCGCCCTGTCAGGATGGACGCGACCACGCTTTCCTGGCTGTGGCGGAGGATCTGCTGAAAAGCTATCGGGAGAAATCCCGGCTACTGGCAGGCTATCTCTGTCCGCCTGACCGGCGTATCCAGGACTTTCTTGACGCTTACCTGGCGGATGTTGGTATACCTGTTCCTCATCTGCCGGACAACACACTGAACCTGGATCGCCGGGGAATGGCGCGTGAACTGTCCCTGCCGAAAAACAGCAATGTTTTCAGCAATGAATATGTAAGCAGCTATCGCATTCGCAACGGGGTCCTGCACAATCCGGCGAGCGACCGCCGGACCACTAAGGGATCATTTCACGTTGTGGAAGGTGGGCTTCCCATTCCAGGTGATAAGAAAGCCGTCCCTGCCGTGGTGTTCGCCAACCTGTTGCGCGAGGCACTGAATCCTCCGGCGGGCCTGCTCAGCGTTCCTTTCACTCAAGGTCAACCGCAAGAAGCACAGATGTTTGCCTCACTGCTATTGCGGCCGGTCGTGTGTCCGGAAATTCCCGGACGCGAACCGGAAAAATCCATGGAAATCCGTTTCTTTGCGCCGGGCTCATTGATAAGCAATCTGGATTTTGTCGAAAGCATCTTCGGCAACGGCGGCAATCCTTTCCTGACCTCTCACGATGCCGGTCTTGATGTCGATCACTGGACTGGCCACACCGGTTGCGTGATCCTCGCCCCGCATCTGAATCGCTTCACCAAAAAAGCCTTGGGTCTGCCCCATATCGATGCTGCCAATGAGCGCCAGCGGGTGGAAGGCATGTGTTGGAAGGACGAGGCCGAACTCTACAACGAGGGGGCTGCGTTCAAGATCACGGCGCGCGATACCAGCGGGGTCATCTTCACCATCATCGCAGACAACTATTACGGTTACTGCAAGAAAGAGGTCAAGACTCAGATCAGCTACTCGGCCAACCTGTTCGGCTTGGCTGAAGAAGAACATGCCGGCGGTGCCCTTGCTTTTCCCCGCCGCAACCACGGCGAGGAATACGGTGTCGACAGTCGCACCCGGCCCGATGGCTACAGCTTTGCGGAAATGGCGGCCAACTACGGCGCGCTGATGGACCTCCAGCCTGAAGGCTACGGCATCGACAAGCAGTTTCCGGATGTGGTTTATGTGCCGCAGGCGTTGCGCATGGACCTGCCCAGCCAGACCATAACCTGGGACAAGGGCGGCGTCAGCCAGTGCATCAAGCTGCGTCCCGGAAAAATTTACGTCCAGCCCAGCGGTTACAAAATCGAGATGCTCAAGCATCCTGGCGCGCCATCCTGGCGGTTGGTGGGCACAGATCCAGAAGGTACCTTCTGCCACAAGCCCTGCACCGTGTCGGGCGGCGGGAAATCGGAAATTTCCAAATCGCTGAACGATGCCGTGATCTACGGCCATCTGTTTGTGCATGATCTTGAAAAAGACCTAGACCAGATTCAGATTATCTTTGATCGGGATTACACGGATCGCTTCAAAACCGGTTTCGAGCGTGAGGATAGGGACTCCACCCGCAAGCCACTGAGTCCGGAGCGTAGCCTCGGCTCCATGATCAAACTACTCACGCCCTCCCCTTCCTATACCGAGGCCTACAACGCCTGGCTGGACAGCATCCCGAACCGAATTTTGGCACTGGCCTTCGTCATCAAACGCATGTACCGGCCGGAATGGGGCAACGACTGGCGTGGCCAGTTGTCGGTCGATTTCATCAATGGCCAGCCCGGTCATGAACTCAAGCTGGGCGACCGCAAGCTGGTCGGCTCCTACCTGAGGGTCGGCTTCGAGGAAAACGGTGCCTGGCGGGTATTCAAGCTGCGTCAGGATTTCATCGCTGCCGAAAAAGTGCAGATGGAAGATGACATTTCCGCCAGCGTGGTGGTGCCGGCAGATTGCCTGGATAACTGCTCACCCAAGAGCAGCGACCCGTCGGTCAAGCTGGTGAAAAACTGCGAAGAACGCCTGTTCCAGCGTCCCGACGATGCGATCATCCCCGGTTACGACGAACAGGCAGAGGCCGACATGGCACGCCAGGATAACTTCCTTGCCAATTTCGAGCCGCTCAGCAATGGCTCCTTGACCGAGATTGTAGAGGACGTGGTCGGTTTCAATCAGTACACCGAGCCGATGCGTGCCATGCTGAAGGGGGCCCATGACAATGGTCACGGCTATGTGGTCTCGTCAGCGCATCCTCGCATGGTCGACGGCAAGCCGAGCAAGAATCCGCGTTACCTCCAGTTGCGGCCCGATCTGGCCAACCCGGTGCGTCGCTACGTCGGTGAAATCGGTGCCCGATTCAGCCGTAAGGTGCCACTGGGTACGGTGGTCTGCGAACCGGTCAACGCCGTGCTGGTCGGCCGCCGCAACAACCCGCCCGAGCTGGGCATCCGCGCTCTGGCGGTATATGGACCGATCCATTATCAGGAACTGCCTGAACTGTTCATGGACTTTGTCTGCAGCCTGACCGGCAAGTCACCCTCGACGACCGGGGCCGGTTCGGAAGGCGCGCTGACCAAGGGTCCGTTCAATGCCCTGCGCCCGACAGCAGATCTGAACAATGCGCTGGTTTCCTTTATCCTGACTGGCTACGCGGGCTACTCCACCGCCGCGGGCTGGATCGGCCCCAAGTTCCGGGTCAACCACGACATCAGCCTGCTGGTGCCGGAAATCTGGTCAAGATTGACCACGCAGGAGCGCGACCCGCGCTGGCTGATCGAAACCGGATGCCTGGAGAAGGTCGCCGATTTCGAGCATGAAGGCCGAATGGTATTAGCCAGCCGGCTTGGTTACCGCATCACCGAGCGTTTCGTGCATGGCTTCATGGGTAAGATATTCGACACCCCGAATGCCGTGCTGCCCGATTACATCCTGCGCCCCGAAAAGCAGGATCTGGCTGTATTCGTCGATGGCGTCGACAACATCGTCGACGCCCAGCAACGCGTTGCCCAGCGCTATTTCGAGGACGGCAGCATTGATGATGCCTGCCCCCCACTCAAAGCCATTCTGCACATCATGGCCCATGGCCACTACGAGGGTAAGGATGCACATCACCCTGATATCCGGGCGTTGTTCGACCGGGATGCATTGATGGCATCCGATTGGTATCTCCAGCGTTTGCGGATCAAACAGAACAAGGATATTCGCTTGTGGGAACGCCACGTCGAGTATCTGGAAGCCTATGCCGTGCGCGCCAGCCATCAGGATCTTGTCGCCCGGTTCGGCATAACCGCGCGCCTGAAGCAGGCCCGAGCGCACCTTGATGAGGTTCGAGGCGAGGGGTATCTGGAAAACCTGCGCGGTACTCTGGGTGCGGACCCCTTGGGAACTTTTACGCCTGGCTGACCACTGATGGGATGTGGTTATAATCGAGACAATTGTTAAATCAACCCTAGAAGGAAAATAAAAGTGGGCTTTCTCGCCGGCAAGAAGATACTCATCACCGGACTGATCAGTAACCGTTCCATCGCCTACGGCGTCGCCCAGGCTTGCAAGCGCGAGGGCGCAGAACTGGCCTTCAGCTATCAGGGTGAACGGGTGAAAGAGCGTGTTTCGGAAATGGCCGAGAAGGATTTCGGTTCCAAACTGTGCTTCGACTGCGATGTCTCCAGCGACGAGCAGATCGAGCAGTTATTCAAGGACCTGGCTCAGCATTGGGACGGCTTGGACGGCATCGTTCACTCCATCGCCTTCGTGCCCAAACAGGCTTTGGCTGGCGATTACCTGGACAATATCAGCCGGGAATATTTCCGCATCGCCCACGACATTTCCAGCTACTCCTTCACTGCCATGGCCAAGGCCGCCCTGCCCATGATGGAAGGCCGTCAAGCTGCGTTGCTGACCATGACCTACCTCGGCGCCGTGCGTTCGGTACCGCACTACAACGTCATGGGCGTGGCCAAGGCCAGTCTGGAGGCCAGCGTCTATTACCTGGCCGCCGCGCTCGGCCCGAAGGGTATTCGCGTGAATGGCCTCTCGGCCGGTCCGATCAAGACCCTGGCCGCCAGCGGCATCGCCGATTTCAACAAGCTGCTAGCTTGGGGGGAGAAACACTCGCCGTTGCGTCGCAATGTGACCATTGAAGAAGTCGGCAATGTCGCCGCCTTCATGCTTTCCGATATGGCCTCGGGCATGACCGGCGAGATCACCTACGTCGACTCCGGTTTCAACAGCACGGCCGGCCTGGCGGTCGATCCCGAGTAATCAAAAATGGTCCGCCCACCACAGGCGGGCCCGCATTCCGATCTCACTGGTATACCCCGTCGAAACGGAACGGATAATTCCGTTCCGATCGATCACCACGAAGGCCGGGACACCTTTCAAGCCATAGTCAGCAGAAATTCGGCCGTGGTTATCCACCAGCGTTGACCAGGCGAGCCCTTCTTTCTTTAGATGAGCTGCCACTTGTTCGGCCGTTCCCGATTGCATGGCCACGGTAATCACCGGCCAGTCCTTGGCGACAGCGGTAACGTTCCCCTCCTCCGATTTGCAGATCGGGCACCAATCCGCCCAGAAGTGCAAGGCGACAGCCTGACCAGGATGATGCTCCCGCCAGTCATTCAGGCAGAAAGCCTGGCCATTCGCGAGATAACCACCTGTCTGAGGCGCCTTGCCGCTTGGAATATCGCGCTGCTGCCAGGCCTGGATGCCCAGGAAGACTGCGGCAAAGATGGCCACCTCAGCCAACCAACGCAATTGTCTGCTACGTGGTTTCAGACGATCAAACATCATGCTTTTTATCTCTCCGACTGAAAACGCACACGATCGAACCCAATTCGGGCGGCAGGAGCAAGCGACTCATTGCGGAATCTTCGACAAAAGAGAATGCCGTCTGGGCTTCGTAATCAGGCCAGTTGCCGCTGGCCTGCCGGTGCTCGCTGACGATAGCAATATAAGCCGACACGCTTCGGGTGCGAAACACATGTCGTTCGAAGTCATTGCCAGCCGGTGGCCAGGAGCAGATGACTACCTCCGGCGCATAATGCTCAAGCGCCGCGCGCGCATCCATCCGCAGAACCGACTCCGGATAACGGACATCATGCTGCCAGCTATGATCATCCGTGGCCCGGATATCGACCCCGGCTTCAGCCAGGAACCGGGTCAAGGTACCGTCGCCAGCGGCAATTTCCAGGCAGGTCCGGGGTCCGATCAACTCAGCCAGCCTGGCGATCAATTCACGCGAATAGAAACAGTAGATGCCCCGTTGTTTGACCAGTGGCATCAAGAAGCGTTTTTGCCAGAGCAAAGGCCAGAGCAGCCTAAACCAGAACAGGGATACCGGCTTGCGTACGAAGCCACGCTTGAACAAGAGTCGCTGAGCGATAAAACCGTTGACCAGATTGAAGCGGACCTTGCCCGAGGACTTTCCAGCAGCGAGCGCCAGACTGCGTCGCTCAATCTCCAGTGTCGCCATACGACGCCGGACTTCGGCCAATAGGTAATGTTCCTGTCTATCCTTGCGAAATCCCGAGCCGGGCGATTTGACTGGTTTCAGGAGCCGACGCAACCGATTCTGGTCATTCTCTGACGCTGCAGTGGCGATCTCCTGCTGCACCACCGCCCATTCTTCTGGAAATTCGTCGCATAGTTTGCGCAACGAGGGACGGGTACGCAGCCAGGACAGTGTCTGGGCCAATGTGCCCCGCATCGTGAACCCCAGCTATCCCGGTTCCGGGTCACTCCCACTCGATGGTGCCTGGGGGTTTGCCGGTGATGTCGTAGGTGACCCGGTTGATGCCGCGGATCTCGTTGATGATGCGGTTGCTGACCTTGGCCAGCAGCGAATATGGCAATTCGGCCCAGTGCGCGGTCATGAAGTCCTGCGTCTGAACAGCACGTAGGGCGATCACGTAATCATAGGTGCGGCCGTCGCCCATGACCCCAACCGCCTTGACCGGCAGAAAGACGGCGAAAGCCTGCGAAGTCTTTTCATACCAACCACTTGCACGCAATTCTTCAATGAAAATATGATCCGCTCGACGGAGCAGATCGGCGTATTCCTTCTTCACTTCTCCAAGGATGCGCACGCCCAGACCCGGGCCGGGGAACGGATGACGGTAGACCATCTCGTGCGGCAAGCCGAGGGCGATGCCGAGCTCGCGCACTTCGTCCTTGAACAATTCGCGCAGCGGCTCAAGCAGCTTGAGGTGCATGTCCTCGGGCAGACCGCCGACGTTATGGTGGCTCTTGATGGCGTGCGCCTTCTTGGTCTTGGCGCCGGCCGATTCAATGACGTCCGGATAAATGGTGCCCTGCGCCAGCCACTTGGCGTTCTTCAGCTTGCCCGATTCCTCCTGGAACACGGCGACGAACTCACCGCCGATGATCTTGCGCTTCTTCTCCGGATCGCTGACGCCGGCCAGTTTGCTCATGAAGCGTTCGGTGGCATCGACGTGGATGACCTTGACGCCCAGGTTGCGGGCGAACATGTCCATCACCATCTCGCCTTCGTTAAGTCGCAAGAGGCCGGTATCGACGAACACGCAGGTGAGCTGGGAACCGATGGCGCGATGCAGCAGCGCGGCCACCACGGAGGAATCGACGCCGCCGGACAGGCCAAGGATGACCTCGTCGCTGCCGACCTGGGCTTGGACCTTGGCGATGGCCTCGTCGATGTAGTTGGGCATGTTCCAGTCCTGACCGCAGCCGCAGATGTCATGTACGAAGCGGCCGACGATCGCCTTGCCCTGGACCGTGTGGGTGACCTCGGGGTGGAACTGCACAGCATAGAAGTTGCGCTCGCCGTCGAACATGCCGGCGATGGGGGTGGCGGCGTTCTCGCACATCACCTTGAAGCCCTCGGGCAGGCTCTCGACCTGGTCACCGTGGCTCATCCAGACGTCCAGCCAGCATTTGCCGTCCGGATCGGCGCGGTCCTGGATATCGGCCAGCAGCCTGGAATGGCCATGGGCGCGGACTTCAGCATAGCCGTATTCGTGATGGCTGCCGTTGATCACCTTGCCGCCCAGTTGCGCGGCCATGGTCTGCATGCCGTAGCAGATCCCCAGCACCGGCACACCCAGATCGAACACCACCTGCGGCGCGCGCGGTGTTTCTTCCTCGGTGACCGACGACGGCCCGCCGGACAGGATGATCCCCGCCGGCGCGAAGTCGCGGATGAACTGTTCGGTCACGTCGTAGGGATGCAGCTCGCAGTAGACGTTGTGCTCGCGTACGCGGCGGGCGATCAGCTGGGTGAACTGGGAACCAAAGTCGAGGATGAGGATTTTCTGGTGCATGGTGGCCGCTCAAAAGAAAAAGGAGGGCAAGCCCTCCTTTTCGGGGTGTCGTTCAAACGTGATAGTTCGGGGCTTCCTTGGTTATCTGCACGTCGTGGACGTGGGATTCCTTGATGCCGGCGTTGGAGATTTCAACGAACTGCGCGGTTTTCTGGAAGGTCTCGATGTCCTTTGCGCCTAGATATCCCATCGACGAGCGCAGGCCGCCCATCAACTGGTGCAGCACGCCAAGTACCGAGCCCTTGTAAGGCACGCGGCCTTCGATGCCTTCCGGCACCAGTTTGTCGGCGTTGGCTTCGTTATCCTGAAAGTAGCGGTCCTTGGAGCCCTTCTGCATGGCGCCCAGCGAACCCATGCCGCGGTAGGACTTGTAGGAACGACCCTGGAACAACTCGATCTCGCCCGGCGCTTCCTCGGTGCCGGCCAGCAGACCGCCGAGCATGACGCAATTGCCGCCGGCCGCGATGGCCTTGGCGATATCGCCGGAATAACGGATACCGCCGTCAGCGATGCAGGGTACGCCCAGTTTGGCCAGTGCCTCAGCCACGTTAGAAACAGCCGTCACCTGGGGCACGCCAACGCCGGCCACGATACGGGTAGTGCAGATGGAGCCTGGGCCGATGCCGACCTTCACGCAGTCGGCACCGTGGTCGACCAGTGCACGAGCGGCTTCGGGAGTGGCGATGTTGCCACCGATGACCTGGACATTGGGATAGTGCTTCTTGACCCACTTAACCCGCTCCAGCACGCCACGCGAGTGGCCGTGGGCGGTATCCACGACGATCACGTCGACACCGGCTTCAGCCAGTGCAGCGATACGTTCGTCATTATCAGGGCCCACGCCGACCGCGGCACCAACCAGCAAGCGGCCATGGTCGTCCTTGCAGGCCAGCGGATGTTCGCTGGATTTCTTGATGTCCTTGACAGTGATCAGACCCTTCAATTCGAACTCGTCATTGACCACTACCAAGCGCTCAAGCCGGTGTTTATGCAGCAACTCGACGATTTCTTCCTTGGATACACCTTCCTGTACTGTGACCAGTTTCTTGCGCGGCGTCATGATGGCGCGAGCCTGTTGATCCAGGTTGGTTTCGAAACGCAGGTCGCGATTGGTAATGATGCCTACCACCTTACCGCCCTTGTCGACCACCGGGAGACCGGAGATGTGGTAGCGGCGGGTGATGTCGATCACGTCACGCACGCTCATGGTCGGGCTGACGGTGATGGGATCCTTGACCACGCCGGATTCATAACGCTTGACCTTGGCTACTTCGATAGCCTGCTGCTCGGCGGTCAGGTTCTTGTGGATGATGCCGATGCCGCCTTCCTGCGCCAGCGTGATTGCCATGGGCGCTTCGGTTACCGTGTCCATTGCGGCAGACAGAACCGGAATGTTCAGCGAGATTTTTTTGGTGAGCCGGGTTTGCAGGCTGACATCACGAGGCAGGATGTCGGATTGAGCGGGGACGAGCAGTACGTCGTCAAAGGTTAAAGCTTTCTGGAGGATGCGCATAACGGTGACCTAGCACGCAAAACGGCATTATACCGGCTCGGTCCTTATGATGGGAGAGGCCTGACACGCATAAGCCTATTCTTATATATTCCAAAGGGATTGACGGCTTAGCCATCAGCAATTAACTTCACTACTGCTTAAGTGCAATTTCAGTTTTTTGTATGTGAGACGAGGAGACAAATATGAAATTCAAACCCGCTTCCCTGGCTATCGCTTCGCTGCTGGCCCTGTTTGCTGCCGGTTGCAGCACTGCCCCCAGCCAGCAAGCCGCCGCGCCTGCCACGCCGGTCCTGAGCGACGAGGCCAAAGCGGCCATGGCTCAAGCCGACTCAGCCGTCAAGACTGCCAAGGCCAACTTTACACTATGGATTCCCGTGGAAACCGCGTACACGAAGGCCCAGGAAGCGGCCAAGGCCGGTGACAGCGACACTGTACTCAAGCAGACCAAGATTGTGGCCGACCTGAACAAAATCGCGACCGCTCAGGCGAATTACCCCTCCACTGAAATGAAGTGATCCTGCACGGGCGGACTTGCGCCGCCCGTTCCCAGGCGATCAACCGGTAGCGTCTCCCCCGCCCTTCTTCATCACCTTGCCTTCTGCGGCGCGCTGTTTGCGCACTTCCTTTGGGTCCGCAATCAGGGGGCGATAGATTTCCACCCGGTCATGATCCCGTAGCATGGCATCAGGCTTGGCCAGCTTGTTCCAGATACCCAGCTTGTTTTTGCTCAGATCAATCTCGGGGAATTCCTCCAGCAGGCCGGAGTGTTCGATTGCCGCCTGCAAGGTGCAGCCTTCCTCAATGGCCAGACGTGCAACCTTTTGACGATCTCTCAGTGCGTAAATCACTTCTACATTAATCATCGTTCACCATAAACCTTCTCGGCCCGCTGGACGAAGGCATCCACCAGGGTGTTGGCGATATGGCCGAAAACCGGCCCCAGAACCGTTTCCAGCAGATTACTGGAAAAATCGTATTGCAGCATGAACTCTATCTTGCAGGCCGTCTGACCCAGGGGCTTGAAGTGCCAGTAGCCTTCCAGGCTTTTGAAGGGGCCGCTCTTCAAGCTCAGTTGCATGTCCTCGGGAAAGCGCTTGGTGTTGATGGTGGAAAACTGCTGGCGTATTTGCATATAGCCGATGTGGATCGTTGCCTCAGTCGTGGTGTCGTCACGAAGATGCAGCTCACTACCGGCGCACCAGGGCAGGAATTTGGGGTAATCCTCCACAAAATCCACCAATTGGAACATCTCCGCCGGGGTGTACGGCACCAGGACGGTTTTCACGACTCGGGACATATTATGAACAGGTAAGGGAATGATGACGGGCCTGTTAAAATACACGAAACACTTATTTAACCCCACCCCTCCATGAGCATCATCGACAATCGCAAAGCCTTCCACGATTATTTCATCGAGGAAAAATATGAGGCCGGGCTGGTGCTGGAAGGCTGGGAAGTCAAGTCCATCCGGGCCGGTCGAGTGCAGCTAAAGGAGGCCTATGTGGTCCTCCGCAATGGCGCGGTCTGGCTGATCGGTTGCCACATAAGCCCGCTGACCACAGCCTCGACCCATATCCATCCCGACCCGACCCGCTCGCGCAAGCTGCTCCTGCACGCCCAGGAGGTCAGTAAACTGATCGGCAAGGTCGAACGCGCCGGCTACACCCTGATTCCGCTGGACATGCATTTCAGCAAGGGCCGGGTCAAGCTGGAGATCGGTCTGGGTAAGGGCAAGAAGCAGTTTGACAAACGTGCCGTCGAAAAAGAACGTGACTGGCAAAGAGAGAAACAGCGGCTGGTCCGCCATGAAGTCTGATGCTGGGCGGTAACAACGAGCCGGCCCGGTTCCGGCCGGACATGGCTGCCTTGAATGATCTGGCCTCGTTCGACGAGGTTATAGACGCTCGATCACCCGGCGAATTCGAGGAAGACCACATTCCTGGCGCCATCAATCTGCCTGTGCTCGACAACGAGGAACGGGCGCGGGTCGGCACCATCTACAAGCAGGTCTCCCCGTTCGAGGCAAAACGGCTCGGCGCCGCCCTGGTTTCGCGGAATATCGCCCGACACCTTGAAACCTGGCTGGCCGACAAACCCAAGAATTATCGCCCCTTGATCTATTGCTGGCGCGGAGGCACACGAAGCGGAGCCATGACTCATGTGCTGCGTTCCGTCGGCTGGCAAGCAGCGCAACTGGAAGGCGGCTACAAAGCGTATCGGAAGTCCGTCATTGCCGATCTGGAGAACTGGCCGGCGCGATTTCGCTTTACCGTCGTCTGTGGTTCCACTGGCGTCGGGAAAAGCCGGTTCCTGAGGGCCTTGCAGGAGCTTGGCGGCCAGGTGCTGGATCTGGAGGCCATGGCTGCCCACATGGGTTCGGTATTGGGCGCCTATCCGGATACGCCGCAACCCAGCCAGAAATTTTTCGAAAGCCAGATATGGGCAGCGCTACGCAGCTTTGCTTCAGACAGCCCTGTATTTGTCGAATCGGAGAGCAAGAAAATCGGCAACCTGCGCACCCCGGAAAGCCTTTTGCTCCGTATGCGGTCCAGTGACTGCCTGAATCTGAGCGCCGATATCGCGGTTCGCATCGCCCTGCTCAAGGAGGAGTACGCCCATTTTCTGGCCAACCCGGAACGACTCAACAACGAACTGGATCGGCTGATTGAGCTCAGAGGACGGGAAACTGTGGAACGCTGGAAGACACAAGCTGTCGAAAGTCACTGGGACGAACTGGTGTCGGAACTCCTGGAGGTGCATTACGACCCCGCCTACAGACGTTCACTGGCACACAATTTCCAGCGTGCCGAACAGGGGCCTCGCCTCGTGCTTCAAGCTCCAGATGAGGCAACTGTCCGGAAATTGGCACAGCACGTCCTTGACGCAGGCTAACCCCCTGCTAACTTGATATGGTGGCTTGGTCGTACAGAAGATTCCTTGCCACTCCCGCCTGTTTCATTCACTTGTTCGAGAGGATAGCGATGTCCGTAATCTGGATCATGGTGGCTAATGCCAGTCACGCCAAGTTGTTCAGCAATGAAGGCCCCAAAAAAGGCCTGCAGCTCGTCAAGGAACTCATCCATCCGGAAAGCCGCGAAAAGGCCGCGGAACTTGTCAGCGACCGAGTCGGCAACTTCGCCGGCTCTGGCAGTTATGCCCAGCCCACTGATCCCAAGGAGCACGAAGCCGAGCGCTTTGCCCTGGAGATCGCACACGAACTGGAACATGCACGTGTCAACAATGCCTATGAAAAGCTGATCCTGGTTGCTTCGTCGCACTTCTTGGGCTTGCTCAATGGCCGATTGACCCAGCAGGTGCGTGGCAAGATCAGCGAAAGCATCAACAAGGATTACACCCAGCTCCCAGTAAAGGAATTAAGCGGGCATCTTGAAAACTACGTATTCCTATGACAGCAGGAAACGATCGAGCACCTGGTAGCGGGTTCCGTCGGTTGAGGATACAGACTCCACCAGGACAAAGTCTCTTGCCGACCATTTGATCGGTGCAAAATCGCCCCATTCGGGCGAATCAGGAACCCGGCCGATGGCCGGGTTTCCTTTTTGGCACTCCGCCTTTCTGAGCAACGTGACGTGCGGACAGTAAGGGCGGCGGTCGAATGGAATGGCGAGTGCGTCCAGCGTCTTTTCAAGGCTGGCGACCAACATGTACAAGACGTCGGGTGGTTTGCCCGGTGCCAGGTAGACGATGCGGTTATGGCGCCAGCAATCGGCCCGGTCGAAGTCGATCTGGAAACCGGGTGACGCCAAGGAGCGCAATGCCTCGCGTAATTCAGGCAAACGCGCCCGAGCCAGATTGCCGATGAAGACCAGTGTGAGATGCAAGGTATCGGGGCGACTCAAGCGGCCAGCCAGATGACTATGCAGGCGTCCACCCTCCTCCGCCAGCCGTTTTTGCACTGCATGGTCCGGCCACAAGGCCAGGAAGACGCGAGCCGGATTCAGACCTTCATGATCAGGCATACCGCTTCCGCCGCGATGCCTTCGCCTCGACCGGTGAAGCCAAGTCGTTCCGTAGTCGTGGCCTTGACGTTGACTGCCTCGACAGCAACCGCCAGATCGACAGCGATGTTGCGCTGCATGGCCGGAATATGAGGGGCCATTTTTGGCGCCTGGGCAATGATGGTTGCGTCCACGTTACCGATCCGCCAGCCCTGCGTCTGCAGTAATCCAGCCACATGACGCAGCAACTCCCGGCTGTCGATGCCCTTGTAGCGCAGATCGCTGTCGGGAAAGTGACGACCGATGTCACCCAGCCCGGCGGCGCCAAGCAGTGCATCGCAAATGGCATGAAGCAGCACATCCGCGTCGGAATGACCGAGCAGACCGCGTTCATGGGCGATCTCCACCCCGCCGATGATGAGTTTTCTATCTG
The DNA here is from genome assembly GCA_031291185.1 of Parasulfuritortus sp. Lineage (GTDB taxonomy): Bacteria > Pseudomonadota > Gammaproteobacteria > Burkholderiales > Thiobacillaceae > Parasulfuritortus. Next base: position 17,654 of record JARLJM010000207.1, read on the forward strand.
TCGCAAAGGCATGCACGTCAAAACCGTGACCGACCCGGATATCCATTCAATGACCTCGCAAATCCAATTCCATCACTCTGTGCGGGATTCCCGCTTCCATGAACTCAGACCCGGCCACAGCAAAACCGAACCGCTGGTAAAACGCAATGGCATGACTCTGCGCGTGCAAAACCACATGCGGCATGTCACGTTGCCTTGCTGCATCCAAAGCCATGACCAACAGGCTGGAACCTATGCTCTTGCCACGCCAGCCAGCCAGCACCGCCATCCGGCCAATCCGGCCAGTCGACGTCAGCCGTGCAATTCCGACCAGGCCATCGGCAGCCTGGGCCACAAACCAGGCACACTCCGGGTCGATCGTTTCCCATTCCATCTCATCTGGAACGGACTGCTCCTCGATGAATACCCTGCGCCGAATATTCGCAATCGAGTTTTCATCCGCTGACCAGTCGGCTGGGCGGATTTTCACTTCTGGAGGAAGGGGCTTGAGCTGGCTGAACACGGTTAGAATAGTACCTTGTTACCCGATATCGAGTGTGCCATGAAACTCTACGGCATCCCCAATTGCAGCACAGTCAAGAAGGCGCGGAACTGGCTCGACGCGCATGAACTGGACTATGAATTTCACGACTTCAAGAAACAGGGCGTGCCTGAATCCCTGATGAAAGCGCTCATGAAGGCGCACGGCTGGGAACCCTTGGTCAACCGTAAAGGTCCCACTTGGCGTAACCTGCCTGACGAACGCAAGGCCCAGGTGAAGGACGCCGCGTCGGCACTCACCGTGATGCAGGAAAACTCCAGCGTCATCAAGCGACCGATTCTGGAACGCGACAATCAATATCTGTTCGGTTTCAAGGAAAGCGAATACGAGGAGTTTTTCAGCTGATGAGCGACCATCCCGCCATTGCCTACGCCAAGGAACTGCTCCGCAGACGATCGGTCACGCCGGAAGACGCAGGTTGTCAGGCTTGGTTGGCCGGCAAACTGGCACCGCTGGGATTCCAGATCGAAACCATCGTTATGGGCGGCGTCACCAATCTGTGGGCCCGGCGCGGCAGCGCGGCGCCGCTGGTCTGTTTTGCCGGCCATACCGATGTGGTTCCAACTGGCCCGATTGAACGCTGGACCAACGATCCGTTCGAGCCGACCGAGCGCGACGGCCGTCTGTATGCGCGAGGCGCCGCCGACATGAAAGGCTCCGTCGCCGCATTCCTGGCCGCTGCAGAAGAGTTTGTGGCTCGACATCCGGATCACCCCGGCAGCATCGCCTGGTTGATCACCTCCGATGAGGAGGGCCCGGCGGTTGATGGCACGATTCGAGTGGTGGAGCGCCTGGCCGAAAAAGGCGAGAGAATCGACTATTGCATCGTCGGCGAACCGACCTGTGGCAAGGCCTTCGGCGACACGATGAAGAACGGACGGCGCGGTTCCCTGCATGGGCGACTGACGGTAAAGGGAGTCCAGGGCCACATCGCCTATCCGCAAAAAGGCAGGAATCCTATCCACATGGCGGCGCCGGCCATTGCCGATCTGGCTGCCACGACCTGGGACGAGGGTAACGAGTATTTCCCGCCCACCACTTGGCAGATCTCCAACATCCACGGCGGCACTGGCGCGACCAATGTGATTCCGGGCCATCTCGACATCGTGTTCAACTTCCGTTTTTCCACTGCCAGCACGGTTGAGGGCCTGCAACAGCGGGTCCATGCGATCCTCGACCGGCATGGTCTGGAATACGTGCTGGACTGGGAAATCGGCGCCAAGCCTTTCCTCACGCCTCGAGGCAGACTGGTCGATGCCCTGTCGGCTGCGATCAAGGAAACCACGGGTGTTGAAGCCGAGCTGTCGACCACCGGAGGCACTTCCGACGGCCGTTTCATCGCCGACATTTGCAGTGAAGTGGTGGAATTTGGCCCGATCAACCGCAGCATCCATCAGATCGACGAAAACGTCGGCCTGAGCGAACTGACCCAACTGGCCGATGTATACCGGCGCACTTTGGAGAACCTGCTTCATGTTTGATTCCGCCGTTCGGGAACTGTCGACCGTCCGGGACTGGCTGCGCTTTGCCGTGTCACGTTTCCACGAAGCCGGCCTGGCTTATGGCCATGGCAGCGTCAATGCCTATGATGAGGCGGCCTACCTGATCCTGCACACACTGCACCTGCCCCTGGACCATCTGGAGCCGTTCCTGGATGCAAAGCTGTTACCCGAGGAGACAGTTCGACTGGTCGACATCCTCCGCCAGCGGGCCGAACAGCGTATCCCGGCGGCTTACCTGACTGGCGAAGCCTGGTTGCAAGGCTACCGCTTCAAAGTCGACAAGCGGGTCATCGTGCCGCGCTCCTTCCTTGCTCCTCTAATCCTGGAGCACTTCGCCCCGTGGCTGGAGGCACCTGAACAGGTGACCACAGCGCTTGACCTGTGCACCGGTTCGGGTTGTCTGGCAATCCTGACGGCGCTGGCCTTTCCGGATGCGGAGGTCGACGCCGTCGATCTGTCGGAGGGCGCGCTTGACGTAGCTCAAGCCAACATCGTGGATTACGGGCTGGATGGCCGGATTCGCTTGGTCAAGTCTGATCTGTTCGGCCAGCTGGGCGGTCGTAAATATGATTTGATCGTATCGAATCCCCCCTACGTCAACGCCAAATCCATGGCGGTCCTGCCCGAGGAATACCGTCATGAACCGGAGATGGCCCTTGGTTCAGGCGATGACGGCCTGGACGCTACCCGGATTATCCTGCGGGAAGCGCCCAGGCATCTGAACCCAGGTGGCCTGTTGGCCGTGGAAATCGGGCACAATCGCGAAGCTCTTGAACTGGCCTTCCCCGACATCGAATTCACCTGGCCGGAACTCGAAGGCGGCGAAGACACCCTCTTCCTGGTTCGACGGGAAGATATAACCCTTACTGATTAACTGTCCGGAGCTGCAAATGGAAACACTCGACATATTTCTGGCATCGCTGTCCGACTCCCTGACGGAGGTCGCCAGTTTTCTGCCCAGACTTCTGGTTGCCATCGTCGTCCTGGTACTGGGCTGGATGCTGGCCAAAGTCGCCCGGACCGGAATCATGCGCCTGCTCGTCTTGCTTAAATTCGACCGCGCAACAGAGAAATCCGGCCTGGAGGCATTCCTGAAACACGCCGAAATGGAAGTATCGATCGCGTCCATTATCGGCAATCTGGCGTACTGGATGATCATTCTGCTCATGATCGTCACCGTGGCCAATTCTCTTGGCCTGCAAATGGTGGCCGACCTGTTCAACAAGGTCGTGCTCTATATTCCCAATGTTATCGTCTCGATTCTGGTGCTGGTGTTCGGCACCATTCTGGCCCGGTTCATCAACCGGCTGGTATTCGCCTGGCTCAGCAACGTCGAGTTTTCCGGAGCACTGACGGTCTCGACCTTCTCCGAATACGCCATGATGGTATTTGTCTTCTTCATGGCGATGGAGCAGTTACAGATTGCCAATGAACTTCTGACCGCCGCCTTCATCATTGCCGGTGGCGCAGTGGGCCTGGCCTTCGCACTGGCCTTCGGGCTGGGTGGCAGGGACTGGGCGGCACGGGTGATCGCCGAGCACGTCGACCCGAACAGAAAAAAATGATGGACGGGCGCTGTCTCAGCGCTCGTTCTTGGCCTGCATCCTGCGTCGGAACGGATGACCAACCTTGTTACGGTCATCCGGCTTGCGAGGCACGGGTTTGGCCGTTTTTAGCTCCTCGCCCATGCCACACCATTTCATGACCTCGGCCACCTGCTTGTTGTCGAGTTCGAGCAACATGCCGCGTTTCAGTTTGGGCGGCATGGCGATGGGGCCGAAGCGAACCCGGATCAAGCGGCTTACCGTCAGGCCCAGTGCCTCGAACAAACGGCGGACTTCACGGTTGCGCCCTTCCTTGATGACCAGCTGATACCACTGGTTTGCCCCCTCCCCACCCGCCTGGAAGATACTTTCCACAAAGGCCGTGCCATCTTCCAGTTCCACACCAGAAGTCAATGTATCCATCTGTTCCTGGGTCAGTTCGCCCAACACGCGCACTGCGTATTCGCGTTCCACTTCATAGCGGGGATGGGACAAAAGGTTGGCCAGTTCTCCACTGGTCGTGAAAATCAGCAGGCCTTCGGTGTTGAAGTCCAGACGGCCAACCGAGATCCAGCGCTGGCCTTTCAGACGGGGTAGATTGGTGAATACCGTCGGTCGACCTTCGGGATCGTCGCGGGAAACGATTTCACCTTCCTGTTTGTGGTAGATGAGCACTTTGGGCAGCGCTTTTTCCCAGGCAAGACTGGTGATGCGGCCATTGATCTTGACCACGTCCTCGGGGGTCACGCGGTCGCCAACCTTGGCGGGCTTGCCGTTGATGCTGACCTCGCCGCGTTCGATCAACGCCTCCATGTCACGCCGGGAACCCAGCCCGGCGCCAGCCAGCATCTTGTGCAGTTTTTCGCTTTGCGATGGTGCTTCGGGATCGACCTTCAGCGGCCGTCCCATGAATGAATATCTCGGCATGTTGTTTTTTTCCTATAGCTATCGCTTATTCGCTCTCGACCGGGAAATCGGCGAACAAGGTTTCCTTGGCCATCTCGGGCAAGGCGGGTAGTTCGGACAGTGCCCTCAGGTTGAGGTCGCTCAGAAACTGCTTGGTCGTAGCGAACAGGGCTGGTCGTCCAGGCACTTCCTTGTGTGCGACAACTTCGATCCAACCCCGGTCTTCGAGTGTCTTGATGATCTGGCTGTTTACGGTCACGCCACGAATTTCCTCGATATCGCCCCGGGTTACAGGTTGACGATAGGCGATGATCGACAGGGTTTCCAGTACGGCGCGCGAATATTTCGGCGGCTTCTCCGGATTCAGCCGGTCCAGATAGACCTGGAACTCGGGCCGGGTCTGGAACCGCCAGCCTTCCGCTACCAGACTCAGTTCGACGCCCCGATGCTGCCACTCCTGACGCAGTTCCTCCAGCGCGATGCGCAGGAAATCGCTATGCAGCTCTTCCTCGAAGACGCGCTTGAGCTCGCCCAGCTTCAATGGCACGGTGGCGCTCAGCAGCACCGCTTCAAGCACCTTTTTGACATCTTCGAGATTATTGATCGACATGGGTGAGACTGGCGTGTATCGGGGCGAAGGGCTCGGTCTGGGTCAGATCGATCAGCCGTTCGCGGGTCAGTTCCAACAGGGCGAGGAAGGTTACCACCAATTCGGGCCGACCGGCTTCGACCGGGAACAACTCGGTAAACAGGGCGCGACCACGCTCTTGCAGTGCTTTCAGTACGCGGCTCATGTGTTCGCGCACGGATAGTTCCTGGCGGCCGATCTTGTGGTGAGTATTCATCTTCGCCCGCTTGAGGATGTCGCCCCAGGCCGCCATCAGATCGTCGGTGCTGACCTGCGGCAGGCGCTTGACCGCCAACTGATCGAGAAGCACTGTGATCGTCTGGAAATCGCGGCCCAGCAAGGGTACGGCGTCCAGATTTCGTGCCGCCAGCTTCATCTGTTCGTATTCCAGCAGCCGTCGCACCAGTTCGGCGCGGGGATCATGCTCCTCACCCTCTTCCAACTTTTCCGGCCGGGGCAGCAACATGCGGGACTTGATCTCGATCAGCATGGCAGCCATGACCAGATATTCGGCCGCCAGCTCCAGACTGCGCTTGTGCATAAGCTCGACGTATTCGACGTACTGGCGGGTCAGGTCCGCCATCGGAATATCCAGCACGTTGATGTTGTTGCGCCGGATCAGCCAGAGCAGCAGGTCGAGCGGGCCTTCGAAGGCGTCCAGAATGACCTCCAGCGCATCCGGCGGGATGTAGAGGTCCGTAGGCAACTCGTTCCAGTCCTGGCCGAGCACACGGGCCAGCGGCGTAATGACCGGCAATTCCTGTTGTACAGCTTCACTCATGGTTCAAACACGATCTTGGCGACGTCCTTGTAATGCTTGACGAAGTGTACGCTGAGACCGGCCTTGACGTAGTCCGGCAAGCGTTCGAAATCAGGTTTGTTGGTCGCCGGCAGGATCAGTTCAGACAGCCCGACCCGCTTGGCGGCGATGACCTTTTCCCGAATCCCGCCGACCGGCAGCACCTGGCCGGTCAGGGTCAGCTCGCCGGTCATGGCCATGGGCCGGACCGGTTTCTCGTTGCGGGCAAGGGAAAGTAACGCCGTGGCCATGGTGATGCCGGCCGACGGCCCGTCCTTGGGCGTGGCACCCTCCGGAACGTGCAGGTGAACAAAGGCGGCATCAAAAAACTTGGGGTCACCCTTGAACGGTTTCAGGTGGCTGGAGATATAGCTGTAGGCGATCTCGGCTGATTCGCGCATCACCTCGCCCAGCTTGCCGGTCAACTTGAAGCCCCGGTTCAGGGTGTGGACCTTGGTCGCCTCGATGGTCAGGGTTTCTCCGCCCAGCGCAGTCCAGGCCAGACCGGTGACCACACCGATGCCGTTTTGCGGCTTTTCCCGGATGTAGGCCGGCTGGTCGAGCAGGTTTTCCAGGTCGTCCGCCGTGGCGTGAACCTTCTCGCTTTCATGGCGAACGATCTGCACCGCCGCCTTGCGGATGACCTTGCCCAGATGCTGCTCCAGTTGCCGGACGCCAGCCTCCCGCGCATAGCCTTCGATGATGCGACGGATGGCACCGTCAGTGATATTGACCTGACTTCGGGTCAAGCCGGCCTTCTTCAACTGCTTGGGCCACAGGTGATGCTTGGCGATGGCCAGCTTTTCCTCGGTCAGGTAGCCAGACAGGCGAATGACCTCCATCCGGTCGAGCAACGGCGCCGGGATGGTGTCCATCTGATTGGCGGTGCAGATGAACAGGGTCTTGGACAGGTCGAACCGGACATCCAGATAGTGGTCGAGAAATTCGGCGTTCTGCTCGGGGTCGAGCACTTCGAGCAAGGCCGAAGCGGGATCGCCCTGATAGGACGCGCCGATCTTGTCGACCTCGTCCAGCATGATGATGGGGTTTTCCGATTCGACTTCCTTGATCGCCTGGATGAATTTGCCGGGCATGGCGCCGATGTAGGTGCGGCGGTGCCCCTTGATCTCGGCTTCGTCACGCATTCCGCCGACCGAGAAACGGTAGAACTTGCGACCCAGTGCAGTCGCCACCGAACGGCCGATCGATGTCTTGCCGACACCCGGAGGCCCGACCAGCAGCAGGATCGAACCAGACACCTCGCCCCGCATGGTGCCGACGGCCAGGAACTCGATGATGCGTTCCTTTACGTCATCCAGTCCGTCATGGTCATGGTCGAGTATCTTGCGTGCCCGCTCCAGATTGAGCTTGTCCTTGGTGTGCTTGCCCCAGGGCAGGCTGGTCAGCCAGTCAAGATAGTTTCGGGTGACGGTGTACTCGGGCGAACCGTGCTCCAGTCCGGATAACTTGTCCATTTCCTCGCCGATTTTCTTGGCGGCGTGGACCGGCAGCTTAAGTTTCTTGATCCGGTCCTGATAAAGTTCCAGGTCGACGGTACGGTCATCCTTGGCAATGCCCAGTTCTTTCTGGATTGTCCGCAACTGCTCGCGCAGGAAGAATTCCCGCTGCTGCGTAGTCATCTTTTCCTCGACCTTTTCCTGAATATGGCTTTGCAGCTTGGCCACTTCCAGTTCCTTCTTGATCAGCACCAGCACCTTTTCCATGCGTCGGCGAAGATTTGCAGCCTCCAGTACTTCCTGGAGTTTCTCTTTAGGCGCTGTGGTCAGGCTGGCGGCAAGATCGGTAAGCAGAGCCGGCTCGTTGGGCGAAAACCGGTTGAGGAAGAACTTGATCTCTTCGGAGTACAACGGATTGAGTGGCAGCAATTCCTTGATGGTATTGATGATGGCGAGGGCATAGGCCTTGACCTCTTCACCCTGATTCTGGCGGGGCGCGGGGAGGTATTCCACCCGTGCGTAATACGGCGGCTTGCCCGAGACCCACTCCACCACCTTGAAACGGGTAATCCCTTCGGCAATGAACTGGATCTTGCCATCGGCATGCATGGGGTGATGCATATGGACCAGGGTGCCCACGCCATAAAAATCCTCCGCGGTGGCGTCATCCGACTTCTCGCCATGAACCAGCACCAAGCCCACCAGATGATGGTGGGATTCGCCGATCTGCCGTACTGTCTCCATCCATGGCCCCTGGTTCATAACCAGCGGCAGGGTCTGAGCCGGGAAGAATGGCTTCTCCGTCAACGGCAGTATGTGGATGGTGGTTGGCAGTGTTTGCGCCGGCAGGCCTATCATAGGCTGTTCTGTTGCGTCCTCGACGGTTTCAACGATCTCGCCTTCGATGGGATTCTGGTTTTCGGTCATGGCTTGGCTCGTGTTGGCTGTCCACTGGTTCTATGGCCAATGCTGCTCTTTTCAAGACCGGTTGCGGCGAATCTCCTCCAGCAGACCGATCGCGGCATCCTCCACCATATCGAGCACTTGGTCGAAACCACGTGGGCCACCGTAATAAGGATCCGGAACCTCCTGGCCCGTATATCTATCGCTAAACGACAGGAACAAGGCCAGTTTGTTTCGGTATGCATCCGGACAGCGGTAGCTCAGGTTGTTCAGGTTCTCCTGATCCATGGCCAGGATGTAATCAAACTGCTCGAAATCCTGGTCGCTCACCTGACGTCCGACCAGCCTGGAGAGATCATAGCCACGGCCGGACGCCGCCTTCTGCGCGCGCGCATCGGGCGATGATCCGACGTGATAGGCATGGGTGCCGGAGGAGTCGATCTGTATGGTCTCGGTCAACCCCGCCTCGGCCACTTTTTTGCGGAAGACGCCCTCGGCGGTCGGAGATCGGCAGATGTTGCCCATGCAGACAAACAAAACGGATGTTTTTTTCATGGCTTCAATCGCTTATTCAAAGATTGTCGCCATTATAAAGGAGGGTGAAGTGCCCTCCTCCGTTCGAGTGCAGCCAGTCAGGAAAAGTGATCCATGAAGGGCCGATCGCGCCCCCTTCATGGAAGGGCGACTAGGCCGTTGTTGAACCGGTCGTGCCGGTGCTAGTGGTCGCGCTAGTGGTGCTGGTCGAGACCGCCGACTGATCGGCCGTGTGAGGGTGATGGTGACCAAAGCTGGCGCGGGAGTTCTGCAAGTTCTGTTCCAGTTGCGCCAGCAATTTCTGGGCGGAGGTGGTATCGCCGGATTTCAGCGCCTCATTGATAGACTGGACGTCGTTCCGCAACGCCGACGTGCTGGCAATGACCTGCTGATGGCGGGCCTGTTGCGCGGCAAGGGCATCCTGTCCCAATTGAGTAAAGGCCTGCTGGGCGGAGGTCAGGCTGCCGGATTGCAGAGCCTGGCCGAGCGAGGTCCAGTCGGATTTCACGGTGGTCAGCGGATCGGATTGCGTCGCGCTGGCCTGCGTATTCGACGCCGATGGCTGTAATTGCTGAATGGCGGCATAGGCCTGTTGCGCGCCGGAAATGTCGTTGTTGGTCATGGCCTGAAACAGGGCATTGAAATCCTGCTGGGCCTTGTACAGGGTTGATGACTTTGTGCCTTGGCTTACCGAGGGATCAAGACCAATCTTGGAAATGCTCATTATTCGCTCCAATCCAGAAAACGCTATCCATCAAGCCGAGCGGCACGGCAAATATTGCCGTTGCCCTTGTGTTCCCGGGTTGCGTGGCGGCAAGAAAGTCCGTTTAACTCACGCGCCAGACCGGTAATCCAGGAAACTCGGCCATTTCTGGTTGGATACTTTGCAATAAGCGTGCCTGATCCGGTCGATCAGACCGGATCGCTTTCGTTGACGCCAAACAGCAGCTTCTTGAGGTTGTGAATTTCATCCCTCAGTTCGGCGGCGCGTTCGAATTCGAGGTTTTTGGCGGCGGCCATCATCTCTTTCTCGATGCGCTTGATTTCCTTGGTCAGGGTCTTGTCATCAAGCGAGGCGTAGTGAGCGTGTTCCTGGGCGACCTTGAGCGCTTGCTGCTGCTCTTCCATGTTGTAGACACCGTCGATGATGTCCTTGATCCGCTTCTGCACACCCTTTGGCACGATGCCATGCTCTTTGTTGTGCGCCAGTTGCTTGGTGCGTCGCCGGTCGGTTTCGTCGATTGCCCGGCGCATTGAGTTGGTGATCTTGTCGGCGTAGAGGATTGCCGTGCCGTTCAAATGGCGGGCGGCGCGACCGATGGTCTGGATCAGCGAACGCTCGGAGCGGAGGAAGCCCTCCTTGTCGGCATCGAGGATTGCAACCAGCGAAACCTCTGGAATATCAAGACCTTCTCGCAACAAGTTAATGCCAACTAGCACATCAAAAACACCCAGCCGCAGGTCGCGCAGAATCTCCACCCGCTCCACGGTGTCAATGTCGGAGTGCAGATAGCGAACCTTGATGCCGTGCTCGTCGTAGTAATCGGTAAGCTGTTCCGACATGCGCTTGGTCAGCGTGGTGACCATCACCCGCTCGCCCTTGGCCGTGCGCAGGCTGATCTCGCTCATCAGGTCGTCGACCTGGGTGCCGACCGGCCGGATGATGATGGTCGGGTCGACCAGGCCGGTCGGGCGGACCAGTTGCTCGACCACCTGTTCCTGATGGTCATGCTCATACGGCCCTGGCGTGGCCGAGACGAACACCGTCTGGCGCATCATCTTTTCAAATTCGTCGAAGCGCAGCGGCCGGTTGTCCAGTGCAGAGGGCAGGCGGAAGCCGTAATCGACCAGGTTTTCCTTGCGCGCTCGGTCGCCCTTGTACATGCCGCCGATCTGGGGCACGGTGACATGCGACTCGTCGAGGAACATCAAGGTGTCTTCAGGCAGGTAGTCGATCAGGGTCGGCGGCGGGTCGCCCGCCTTGCGCCCGGAAAAATGCCGGGAATAGTTCTCGATGCCCTTGCAGAAACCCAGCTGCTCCATCATTTCCAGGTCGAACCGGGTGCGCTGCTCGATACGCTGGGCCTCGACCAGCTTCTGGTTGCCGTAGAAGAAATCCAGCCGCTCGCGCAGCTCCGCCTTGATCTGCTCGACGGCTCTCAAGGTTGTCGCCCTGGGCGTAACGTAATGACTGGACGGGAATACGGTGAACCGGCCGACCCTGGACTGGACCTGGCCTGTGAGCGGATCAAACAGGGTAATGGACTCCACTTCATCGTCGAACATCGACAGGCGCACCGCCAGATCGGCATGTTCGGCCGGGAAGATGTCGATAACGTCGCCCTTGACCCGGAACACGCCACGCTTGAATTCCATCTCGTTGCGGTCGTACTGCATCTCGGTCAGCCGCTTGATGATGGCGCGCTGCTCGTAACGCTCGCCCTGCTTCAGGTGCAGGATCATGTCGTGATAATCGGAGGGGTCGCCGATACCGTAGATGGCCGACACCGTGGCCACAATCACGCAATCCCTGCGCTCCAGGATGGCCTTGGTCGCCGACAGCCGCATCTGCTCGATGTGCTCGTTGATGCTGGAGTCTTTCTCGATAAACAGGTCGCGCGCCGGGACGTAAGCCTCGGGCTGGTAATAGTCGTAATAGGAAACGAAGTACTCGACCGAGTTTTCCGGGAAGAACTCGCGAAACTCCGAGTAGAGCTGCGCCGCCAGGGTCTTGTTGGGCGCCATCACGAAGGCCGGCCGGCCGGTCCGGGCAATGACGTTGGCCATGGTGAAGGTCTTACCCGAGCCGGTTACGCCCAGCAGAGTCTGACATTTCATGTTTTTGCCAACGCCCTCGACCAGCTTGGCGATGGCCTCAGGCTGATCGCCAGAGGGCTCAAACGGCTGGTGCAGAAGGTAGGGGCTATTGGGGAATGTGACGGCCATAGGTAAAATCGCGAGTATCGTCTGATATTAACATTTCGCGTCCAGCCGGCTGGACGCCATTACGCTCAAGGCAAGCAATTGGAACTCTCGCAACGCGTCCGCAACATCAAGCCCTCCCCTACCCTCGCCATCAGTGCCCGCGCTGCGCAGCTCAAGGCCGAAGGCAAGGACATCGTCAACCTGGGCGTCGGTGAACCCGACTTCGATACCCCGCAACATATCAAGGACGCGGCTGTCGCGGCGATCGCCAAGGGCTTCACCAAATACACCGCGGTGGGCGGCACGCCCAGCCTGAAAAAGGCCGTGGCCGACAAGTTCAAGCGCGAAAACGGCCTCGACTACGTGGCCAACCAGATACTGGTCTCCTGCGGCGGCAAGCAGAGCTTCTACAACCTGTGTCAGGCCTTCATCGGACCCGGCGACGAGGTCATCATCCCGGCGCCATATTGGGTGTCTTACCCGGACATCGTCATCCTGGCCGATGGCAAGCCAGTCATCGTCGAAGCCGGCATCGCCCAGGGCTTCAAGATCACTCCTTCGCAACTGGAAGCGGCCATTACTCCACGCACCAGGATATTAGTCATCAACAGCCCGTCCAACCCGACCGGTGCCGTCTATACCCTGGCCGAACTGGCTGCGCTGGGCGAGGTGCTGCGCAAGCATCCGCAAGTGCTGATCGCCTCCGACGACATGTACGAGCATATCCGCCTGAACGACCAACCCTTCGCCAACATCCTCAACGCCTGCCCGGACCTGTACGACCGAACCATGGTGCTGAACGGCGTTTCCAAGGCCTACGCGATGACCGGATGGCGGATTGGCTACGCGGCCGGTCCGAAGGAGATCATCGGCGCGATGGACAACATCCAGTCGCAAAGCACCTCAAATCCGACCTCGATCTCCCAGGTCGCGGCCGAGGCGGCACTAAACGGTGACCAGGCCTGCATCCAGCCCATGCTCACCGCCTTCAAGGAGCGTCACCGCTTCGTGGTCGACGGCCTCAACGCCATCCCCGGCCTGAAATGCGTCGACAGCGGCGGTGCCTTCTACGCCTTCCCGGATGCCAGCGCAGCGATCGCCCGACTGCATGCCGCCGGCACGATTGCCGAGAAGAACGACCTGGCCCTGACGGGCTATCTGCTCGACCACGGCGTGGCCGTCGTTCCCGGCTCGGCCTTTGGCTCGGAAGGCTGCATCCGCCTGTCGTTCGCCACTTCAATGGAAAATCTCAAACAAGCGGTTGAGCGTATCGCTCAAGCCCTAGCTTGAGCACTCTATGAAGGCTAAGCTCGCGCCGCAAGGTTAAGGCCACATAGTAGCCAGCCGGAACCCAAAAACCTGAAGGCCGCTGTACTGAGGTAAACCGTCATGCCCGCGCAGGCCGGCTGGTTTAGCGCGGGTAACGGGGAATGCCTCGCTCTCCTGTACAATCCGGCATGACCCAGCGCCAGACCGACTCCTCCAATACTTCGCCTGCGGACCCCGATATGTCCTTCGGGGGGCTGCCGTTGACACCTGCCGCGCTTGCCAACCTGGGCCAGCTCGGTTACCTGATCATGACCCCCATCCAGGCCGCCAGTTTGCCTATTACCTTGGCTGGCCACGACCTGATCGCCCAGGCCAAGACCGGCAGCGGCAAGACCGTGGTATTTGCCTTGACGCTGTTGTCCAATCTGGATGTGAGCGATCTGTCCGTGCAGGCGCTGGTGCTCTGCCCGACCCGCGAACTGGCCGACCAGGTGACGCAGGAAATTCGCCGTCTGGCGCGCAGCCAGGACAACGTTAAAGTGCTGTCCCTGGTCGGCGGCAGCCCGATGCGCCCGCAGATGAACAGCCTGGAACACGGCGCCCACATTGTGGTCGGCACCCCGGGCCGCATCATGGACCACTTGCAACGCGAAAGTCTGAGGCTGGACGCGCTCAATACACTGGTGCTGGACGAGGCTGACCGCATGCTGGACATGGGCTTCTTCGACGACATCGTCTACGTTGCCAAGCGCTGTCCGAAACCTCGCCAGACCATGCTGTTTTCCGCTACCTACCCGGAAGGCATCGCCCAATTAAGCCGACAGTTCCTGCACAAGCCGCAGGAAGTGAAGCTCATGGAACGGCACGAGGCCGACAAGATCCGACAGCGGTTCTATGAGGTCGACAACGCGGAACGTCTGGACGCCGTCGCCCGCCTGCTCAACCACTACCGCCCGGTCAGCAGCCTGGCCTTCTGCAATACCCGCCAGCAATGCCGGGACCTGCTCGAAGTCCTGCGCGGGCAAGGTTTCTTGGCCCTGGCCCTGCACGGAGAACTGGAACAGCGCGAACGCGACCAGGTCCTGATCCAGTTCGCCAACCGTAGCTGCTCGGTGCTGGTGGCGACCGACGTGGCCGCACGTGGCCTGGACATCGCTCAACTCGAAGCGGTCATCAACGTCGACGTGACGCCCGATCCTGAGATATACATTCACCGCATCGGTCGCACCGGCCGCGCCGACCAGGACGGCTGGGCACTCAGCCTGGCCAGCAAGAACCAGATGCGCCGGGTTGACGGCATCGCCCGTGAAACCGGCACCGCTGTCGAATGGCACGCCATTGACGAACTTGAGCCGGCCAACGACGAACCATTGCTACCGCCGATGGTGACTTTACAACTGCTTGGTGGACGCAAGGAAAAAATCCGGCCAGGCGATGTGCTGGGTGCGCTCACCGGCGAAGCTGGCTTCACCGCCGACCAGATCGGCAAGATCAACGTTACCGAGACCACCACCTATGTCGCCGTGGCCCGCGAGATCGCCCAGGAAGCCCTGCGCAGACTGGCGGTGGGCAAGGTCAAGGGCAAGACGGTGAAGGTCCGCATGCTGGAAATCCCGGGCAACGCTTTGGCCGAACGCCCCTCCCGCGCTAATGCCAGCATCAAACGACGTCCCAAACCCTAACCTGCCCAGAGACCATCCAATGAAATGGCTGATACGAAACTTCTTTAAAACCCTTCGCCTGATCCTCGGTCCCGTGCTGCTGCTAAAGGAAAAGATGACGGCACCGCAAGGCCTGGTCCGCACACCTGAGGCACAGCAGGAAGTCGACCGGCAATGCCGCGACCTGGCCCTGTATCAATACCGGGCCTGTCCGTTCTGTATCAAGGTCCGCCAGGAAACCCGCCGCCTTTCACTGAATATCGAACTGCGCGATGCCCAGCACGACACGAACCACCGTGATGCGTTACTGCAAGGAGGCGGACGCGGCATGGTGCCCTGCTTGAGAATCACAGATGAGCAAGGCAACGCACGCTGGATGTACGAATCCGGCGACATCATCGACTATCTGCGTGGACGCTTCACCGCGTGAACATCCCCATAATTC
>JARLJM010000208.1 GCA_031291185.1 Parasulfuritortus sp.
GCGCTGGCCAGGAAATCCTTGTCCAGATAGCTGGTGAGGCCTATGCCATGGCGCATCTTGGTAATTTCCAGGCGCCAGCCATTTTCAACCGCCACGGGCTTGACGCTGACCGGCCCCAGTTTTTTCAGTTCTGACAGCACTTTTTCTGCCGACCCGATGGCTTCCGATTCATTTTCCAGGGAAACCGACTGAATGTGCATGAGGCTATACAGCACATCGTAGTCGAATCGGCGAGATAGCCGGTCGATGATGGCTTCACAGAGGAGATACTGGCGGGCAATCTCTTCGAATGTTTCCCTTGGCAGCGGATCAGCACCTTGTTCTGGAAGGAGTTCCGCGCCATTCAGTGCGGCTCTGAGCAGATACTGCTTGAGCTCGAAATCGTCCTTCAGGTACGTCTCGTTCTTGCCCTGCTTCACCTTGTATAGCGGTGGTTGCGCAATGTAGATATGGCCACGTTCGACCAGTTCCGGCATCTGGCGGTAGAAGAAAGTCAGCAGCAACGTCCGGATGTGCGATCCGTCCACGTCGGCATCGGTCATGATGATGATCCGGTGGTAACGCAATTTGGCTGGATCGTAGTCTTCTTTCCCGATACCCGTGCCCATTGCAGTGATCAGGGTGACCACTTCCTGGGAAGACAGCATCTTGTCGAACCTGGCCTTCTCCACGTTCAGGATCTTGCCCTTGAGCGGCAGGATGGCCTGGAATTTTCGATCACGGCCCTGCTTGGCTGAGCCACCGGCGGAGTCACCCTCGACCAGATACAGTTCCGACAGTGCAGGATCCTTTTCCTGACAGTCGGCAAGCTTTCCGGGCAGACCGGCAGAATCCATGATTCCCTTGCGACGGGTCATGTCGCGCGCCTTGCGGGCAGCATCGCGTGCTCGTGCAGCTTCTACTATTTTGGCGCAGATGATCTTGGCATCAGCCGGTCTTTCCAGCAGGTATTCGGATAACCTGGCTGCCACCACGTCTTCCACTGCCGGCCGGGCCTCGCTGGACACCAGCTTCATCTTGGTCTGGGACGAGAATTTCGGGTCGGGCATCTTGACCGAAAGCACGCAGGTGAGGCCTTCCCGCATGTCGTCACCGGTTATTTCCACCTTGGCCTTTTTCGCAATCTCGTGTTCATCGATGTACTTGTTGATGATCCGGGTCATTGCCGCGCGCAGGCCGGTGAGGTGGGTACCGCCATCTGTCTGGGGAATGTTATTGGTGAAGCAGAGCACCTGTTCCTGGTAGCCGCTGTTCCATTGCATAGCCACTTCCGCCGTAATCGTGACATCCGCCTGCTTGGATTCACCTGACGAGAAGAAGACATTCGGATGCAGCACGGTCTTGGTCCGATTGATGTATTCGACGAATCCTTTTACTCCACCTGAGAAGGCGAAGTTTTCCTGCCTGCCGTCACGTTCATCGATGAGTTCGATCTTGACCCCATTGTTGAGGAAGGAAAGTTCTCGAATGCGCTTGGCCAGGATTTCATAGTGGTAATCCACGGTACCGAAAATTTCCTCATCGGCCCTGAACCGGACTTCAGTACCACTATGCGATGCCTCACCCAGGACTTTCATCAGCGATACTTCCACGCCATTCTGGATCTCGATATTTCTGTCCTGTGCGGCGCCGCGATGGAATTCCATGAAATAGGTTTTGCCATCACGCCGGATGGTCAGACGTAGCCACCTGGACAGTGCATTTACGCAGGACACACCCACGCCATGCAAACCGCCAGATACCTTGTAGCTGTTCTGGTTGAACTTGCCGCCCGCGTGCAACACGCACATGACGATTTCAGCCGCCGAGCGTTTGGGCTCGTGCTTGTCGTCGAACTTGATACCTACCGGAATACCCCGGCCATTGTCTGTTACAGAAATGGAATTATCGGAGTGGATGATGACCTTGATGTCGTCACAATAACCGGCCAGCGCTTCGTCGATGGCGTTATCGAGCACCTCAAAAACCATATGGTGCAAACCTGTTCCATCCTGAGTATCTCCAATATACATACCGGGGCGTTTACGTACCGCTTCCAACCCTTCCAGCTGCTGGATGCTTGATTCGTCGTAGTTTTCGGACATCTTTGGATACTCAGGTAGGTTTCACGTGAAACAATCGGCGCCTGCTCTATCGGGAACGGGCGCCGATTGGAAAATTCTTGCGACTGCTTGGCCTCAATGCGCTTATATGCGCATGGGCATGACTACATAGTTGAAGTTCTCGTTACCAGGGATGGTGATCAGCATGCTGCTGTTTGCATCGCCAAATGAACATTGCACGGATTCACAATTCAGGTTGTTCAGCACATCCTGGACGTATTGAACGTTAAAACCAATATCAAGCGGGTCGTAGGTGTAGTCTATTTCCAGCTCTTCCTGCGCTTCTTCCTGTTCATTGTTGCTGCAGGCAATGCGCAGACTGCCCGCTGTCATTGCGAACCGGACCCCTCTGTACTTGTCATTGGTCAGGATTGCAGCACGGGTCAATGCCTGGTGCAGTCGTTGTCGGCTGATCACAAATGCCTTTTCGTAACCACTGGGTACGACGCGTTGGTAATCCGGGAACTTCCCATCTACCACCTTGCTGCGCAATTCAAAGTCCGGATGCCGGAAAACTACCTGATTGCTTCCTGCCTGGACGGTGACTGTTTCTTCCCCTTCGCCCAGCAACTTGATCAGTTCCATGACTGTCTTGCGTGGAAGAATCATCTCCATCGTCTTGTCAGTTTCTTCTTCCAGGGTTATCGCATCCACAGCCAGCCGGTGGCCGTCTGTCGCGGCTACCACCAACCTGCCGCCCTGTAGTTGGAAGAGCATCCCATTCAGGTAATAGCGGATATCCTGAACGGCCATCGCATACTGGGCCATAGCCAGCAGATTGCGTAGCTTGCCTGCACCTATCTTGAAGCTGACGCCTTCCCCTTCGCCTATTTGCAGTTTTGGGAAATCCTTCGCCGGCAGGGTTTGCAGGTTGAAACGGCTTTTACCTGCCTGGATTCGCATCTGGTCATTGTTGATGTCCAGCGAAATAGAAGTTGCGTCTGGCAATGACCGGGTGATGTCGAGCAATTTGCGGGCAGATACGGTAAAGGTCGTGTCTTGCTCGGACTTGCCTTCCATCCACGTGGTTATCTGCAACTCGAGGTCTGTGGCGACCAGGGCGGTCTTGCCATTGCTGTTCTCAACCAGAATATTGGAAAGGATGGGTAGCGTGTGTTTGCGCTCCACAACACCCACAACTGATTGAAGTGGCTTGAGCAAAGTTTCCTTCTGGCAGTTTAGAACAAGCATGTTATCTCTTTCCGTTGGTAATAATAGGTACTTGGAAAATACCTGAACAACTCTTTAATCCCAATTAAAATCAATTGATTATAACATCTTAAAAGCTGTGGATAAACGCCGGTAAGGCTGTGGATGGAATGGGCATAACTTCATGAGAACGCCCACCATATCAAATCATCCACAACTTGTAAGTCGCTTATCCACAGGTTAACCAGTCAGTACTTGCATCAACAGGGTGTAGTCTTTTCTGAGCACCGGATCTGCATTTTTAAGTTCTTCGATTTTGCGGCACGCGTGCAGGACTGTCGTGTGGTCACGGCCACCGAAAGATTGCCCGATTTCTGGCAAGGAAAGGTCGGTAAGTTCCTTGGCCAGGTGCATAGCCAACTGCCGCGGACGTGCGAGAATCCGTGTACGTTTTTTTGAAAACATGTCCGCAACCTTTATTTTGTAGTAGTCAGCAACGGTTTTTTGTATGTTTTCAATAGAAACCTGGCGGTTTTGAACGGCTAAAAGGTCTTTCAAGGCTTCCTTGGCCAGTTCCACGGTAATGGGTAATTTGTGGAAACGGGAAAAGGCCATGACGCGCTTCAGTGCACCTTCCAGCTCGCGAACATTTGAGCGTACTTGCTTGGCAATGAAAAACGCAGTGGATTCGCTCAGGTTTTCACCTTCCTGGTGTGCCTTATTGAGCAGGATCGCAACGCGCATCTCGAGTTCTGGCGGTTCAAGCATGACAGTCAAACCCCAACTGAAACGGGATTTGAGTCGCTCTTCAATACCTTCCAGATCCTTGGGAAACGTATCACTGGTGATGATGACCTGCTTGTGGGACTCGATCAGATTGTTGAAGGTGTAGAAAAATTCTTCCTGGGTGCGGCCTTTGCCGGCAAAAAACTGGATGTCGTCTATGAGCAGGATATCCAGGTTGTCGTATTTGCGTTTGAAGTCGTCAAACGACTTGTGTCTGAATGCCTTGACCATGTCAGACACGTACCGCTCGGCGTGAATGTAGCGTACACACGCCTTTGGGTTGTGTTCCAGCATGGTGTTGCCGATGGCCTGGATGAGGTGCGTTTTACCCAGCCCGGTACCACCATAGACGAACATGGGGTTGTATCCGGAGCCCGGGTTTTCGGCGACCTGCAGGGCGGCTGCCCGGGCCAGATCGTTCGCCTTGCCGCGTACGAAGCTGTCAAAAGTGAAATGGGGGTTCAGCCTGGATTCCGTGGGGCCGGACTTGCTGTCCACCGGCGTTTTTTCCGGAGCCTTGGCAGGAGTAGCCGATACTGTTTGTTCGACCGGACCTGTTTCTACCTTGGCTTTGCTGTCTACCAGAACCAGGAAGGTGACAGGCTTGTTGAAATAGGTTTGGGCAAGATTCTCAATATCGGTAAGGAACCTGTCTTTTACCCATTGGGCGACAAAACGATTGGGTGCGGTGATCTTGATCTGGTCTGACTCCCAACTGATGCTTAATGGCTTGATCCAGGTATTCACTTGCTGGGCATTGAGCTTCGTTTGGAAATGGCCCAGGCAGTGTGTCCAGAAATCTTGCATGTGGGGTTTTGATCAGTGAAATAGAGTGAAATAGGGTGGCGGCAATTGTAGCATCGGCGGACAAGTCGCAGAGCGGTAAAAAGTTTGACAAATTAGGAGCTTAAAAGGTCTAATGCAGGGCTTTTCCGTACTGTAGTCATTAGGATTCACCATGAAACGCACATATCAGCCTTCCGTCGTTCGCCGTAAACGCACTCACGGCTTCCGCGCACGTATGAAAACCAAGGGTGGCCGCGCAGTAATCAATGCTCGCCGCGCCAAAGGTCGCAAGCGTCTCGCCGTCTGACGACGGGATGCGCCGAGGGGCCCTTGCTACAAATCAGGGCAATGCCTTCGGTTGGGATAGCAAACTCAGAAAAGCGGATGAGTTTTCATCCGTTTTTCGTTTCAAGCGTGTTCTGCGCGAAGCACATCTAGACATATTTTTTCGCCAGAATGGCTTGGACCACTCTCGCTTGGGTCTGGTTGTTTCCAAGCGGGTGCTTGCAAGAGCGGTGGACCGGAATCGCACGAAACGGGTCATCAGAGAAGCTTTTCGTCTCAGTCAGCATGAACTTGGCGGGCTGGATGTGGTCGTTCGGGTGAAGGTAGCCGGCCTCAGTGCAGACTATCGGGCAGAATGGGCATTGTTTAAGCGGCGCTTTAGCCCCGCAAAGTAGCCTCCTCTAGTTAAATGAACGGGTAGAACATGGATTTTCAGCGCCTCATCGCTTTTGTCGTGTTTTCCTTCTCCTTGCTGATGTTGTGGAATGCTTGGGAGGATTACAACCATCCGAAACCTGCCCAAGTTGTTCAAGGCGTTCAACAGCAAGCCCAGGATGCGGCGTTACCGGCGCCGGGCCAGGCATTGCAGCCAGCTGCGAAGCCTAACCAGATTTCCGGCCAGACGGCCAAGGGCGCTCGCGCAGTCATCAAGACGGACCTGATCACGGCGGTAATCGACGCCAATGGTGGCGACCTGCGCGACCTTACCCTGGACGCTTACCATCAGGATGTGGACAAGGCCAAGCTGCTCAAACTGTTCGAGGAAAGTGAAAACCATAGCTATTTCGCGCAGTCAGGATTCGTCGGCAATGGTTTGGCCAGTCACAAGACAGTGTATGAACTTCAACCTGGCGAATATGACCTGAAAGCCGGCGAGAATGACCTCAAGGTCAGCATGAAGGCTGTTTCGGGTGGTGTCGAAGTAGTCAAAACCTACACCTTTCACCGTGGCAGTTATGTTATCGACGTGAACTATGCGGTTCATAACGCCGGTACCGTACCGGTCGAAGGCTTCCCCTACTTCCAGTTTCAGCGGGATGGCAAGAAACCGGACGGCGAATCCTCATATGTCCGCGGCTTTACCGGTCCGGCCATGTATACCGAGGCAGGCAAGTTCCAGAAAATTGCTTTTACCGACATCGAAAAGGGCAAGCAGGACTATGTAAAGACGGCACAGGATGGCTGGATCGGCATCGTTCAGCACCATTTCGTCGCAGCCTGGGTTACGCCTGATCCAAACAATAATGCCAAGCGGGAGTTCTATACCCGAGCGCTGGGTAACGACGAGTACAGCGCCGGCATGATCATGCCGGTGGTCAAGGTTGCACCGGGCGAGACCAAGACAGTGGACATGCGGCTGTATGCCGGCCCACAGAACCAGGAAAAGCTCAAGGTTCTGGCCCACGGGCTTGAGCACGTGGTCGATTACGGCTGGCTCACCATTATTGCCTACCCCCTGTTCCTGCTGGTCAGCTGGTTGAACAGTCTCGTTCACAACTGGGGCGTGGCGATCATCCTGCTGACGGTCATAGTGAAAATGGCCTTCTACCCGCTGTCTGCGGCCAGTTATCGGTCCATGGCGCAGATGCGCAAGCTGACGCCGCGCTTGCAGCATCTGAAGGAACGGTACGGCGACGACAAGCAGAAATTGCACGAGCAGATGATGAAGATCTACAAAGAGGAGAAGATCAATCCTCTGGGTGGTTGTCTGCCGATCGTGGTCCAGATTCCGGTCTTCATCGCGCTTTACTGGGCATTGATGTCAGCGGTAGAACTGCGCCAGGCGCCGTTTGCACTTTGGATACACGACTTGTCCGAGCCGGATCCTTACTACGTTTTGCCTCTGATCATGGCAGTGACCATGTTCATCCAGCAGCGGCTTTCACCCAAGCCGCCCGATCCGGTTCAGGCCAAGGTCATGATGTTCATGCCGATAGCCTTCTCGGTCATGTTCTTCTTCTTCCCGTCCGGACTGGTGTTGTACTGGCTGTCCAACAATGTCCTGTCCATCCTGCAGCAATGGCGCATCAACCACTTGATTGAGCGCGCCGGCCATGGAAAACCGGCCAAAAACTGACGTAATCGTCGCCATCGCCACCGCCCCGGGCCGGGGCGGGATCGGCGTGGTCCGGGTCTCCGGACCGGATCTGACCCTCCTTGTTGAAAGTCTCATCGGCGGCGCCATTACGCCTCGCCTGGCCAGGTTTGCACGGTTCAAGGGCGGCAACGGAGAGATTCTGGATGAAGGAATCGCACTTTTCTTTCAGGCGCCACACTCTTTCACCGGCGAAAACGTTCTGGAATTGCAGGGACATGGCGGTCCCCAGGTGCTGCAACTGATTCTGGATCGCTGTCTGGAGCTCGGTGCCAGACTTGCCGAGCCAGGTGAATTCAGTCGTCGTGCCTTTCTTAATGACAAGATCGACCTGGCTCAGGCGGAGAGCATCGCCGATCTGATTGATGCCCAGAGCAAGGAGGCCGCTCGCTCTGCAGTGCGTTCCCTGACTGGTGAATTCAGTCGCCAGATACATGGATTGGTCGATGCGCTCATCCATCTGAGGATGTTGGTTGAGGCTACTCTGGATTTCCCGGAAGAAGAGATCGACTTTCTTGAAAAGGCCAATGCCCGCGGTCAACTGGGTGATATCGAAACCAGATTGACTCAGGTATTGGCACAGGCACGGCAGGGAGCATTACTGCGCGAAGGCCTCAATGTCGTCCTGATTGGCCAGCCCAATGTCGGCAAATCCAGCCTGCTCAACCTGTTGGCCGGCTATGAAGCAGCCATCGTGACCGAGATTGCGGGAACGACGCGGGATGCGGTTCGCGAGGCCATCCTGATCAACGGCATACCGCTTCATGTCACCGATACCGCCGGGCTTCGGGAAACCAGCGACCCGGTTGAAATACTGGGCATAGAACGAACATGGAAGGCCATTGAGCAGGCCGATGTTGCCTTGTTGCTGGTTGATGCCGGTCATGGCATCAGTGAGCGTGAGGAGGCGATATTGGCCCGCTTGCCCGGAATCCCCAGGCTGACCGTGCATAACAAGATCGATCAGACTGGCGAACCGGCCAGGTTGGCTCCGGATGGCAACGAGGTCTGGCTTTCAGCCAAGTACGGCGAAGGTGTGAACCTGTTGAAACAGCGTTTACTGGAACTGGCCGGCTGGCAGAGTGCCGGTGAAGGCACCTTCATGGCCCGTCGACGGCATCTGTCGGCCTTGCGCGAAGCAGCGACGCATATCGCTCAGTCACATGGTTTCCTGTCCCGTCTTGAGCTCTTTGCCGAGGAGCTGCGTCTCGCGCAGGCGGCGCTTTCTTCGATCACCGGCGAATTTACCGCGGACGACCTTCTGGGCGAAATATTCGGCCGTTTTTGTATTGGCAAGTAAGCTTGTGGACTAAAGGCCACTAAAGCTGAACCCCGTCGCAGTGGTTTGCACTCCGTCAGTGTTGAAATGGGTTCGCTTCCAGTTCAGGTCGGACAAATACATCAGGTCGGCGAATACCTCCACCGGAAGGCCCTGACGATCATCCCGATCATCGACCAGAATGGAATTCAGATAGTGTTCAGTTGCCTCGGGGTTGTTCCACACCTTCAGCAATCCCTCTACGATATGCGGATAGTGCAGTTCCAGCAGGCTACGCGCATCACCCGCCGTCATGGTATTCGTAGGTAGGCGCACGTCCATTACAGACCCCTTAAAATTGTTCTGCTTTCTTTATAGATGAAATAATCCTTAGAAATCAATGGCTAATATTTTGGAAAATGATATGGGTCCAGATCGGGATACGCTCTCGTGGCGAGCTATTCGGAATGAAGTCTCAAAACACCGCCGAATACTGCTGCTCGGCAATCTTGCTGCTTTGCTGGCTGTTTTGGCGGCCGTGCCGGTGCCATTGATCTTGCCTGTGCTGGTGGATGAAGTACTGCTCAACCATCCGGGTCGGTTCGTTGCCACCGTTGGGCCCCTGTTCCCGCAAGCCTGGCATGGCCCCTTGTTATTCATCGGTGCGGCATTGTTGCTGACGGTCGTTCTGCGTTTGATGGCCATTGTGCTCAATGTCTGGCAGAGCCGTACCTTTGCACTGGTGGCCAAGGATGTGGTGTATGGCATCCGGCGCAGGATGCTGCAAAGACTGTCCGGGATTGCCTTGTCCGAATATGAAACGCTCGGCTCCGGCAAGGTGTCCTCACATTTCGTTACAGACATCAACGCGCTCGATACTTTCCTGGGAGCCTCCATATCCGGGTTCCTGGTGGCAGTCCTGTCCTTGGTCGGGGTCGCCATTGTGCTGTTCTGGATGAACTGGCAACTGGCGTTGTTCATCCTGCTGTTGAATCCAGTCGTTATCGGGTTTTCGACCCGATTGGGCAAGCGGGTCAAGGAACTGAAGAAACGCGAAAATTCGGCATTTGAGGTATTCCAGGAATCGTTGACCGAGACGCTGGACGCCCTCTCCCAGATTCGGGCCATGAATCGGGAAAAACACTACCTGGCGCGGGTCATGGACCGAGCAGGAGACATTCGCCAACATGCCGCCGCGTTTGCCTGGAAGTCCGAGGCGATGAACCGGGTCTCGTTTTTCATCTTTTTGGCCGGATTCGATGCCTTCCGGGCCTTGGCCATGCTGATGGTGCTCTACTCCAACCTGACCATAGGCGAGATGCTGGCGGTGTTCGGCTACCTCTGGTTCATGATGTCGCCGGTGCAGGAAATCATCAACATGCAATACGCCTGGTTTGCGGCAAATGGCGCTATGGCAAGGATTAACGGGCTGCTGGCACTCGATTCGGTGGCTGACGACGGGCGTGGTGAAAGTCCGTTCCAGGATAAGGAAACAGTTGGCCTCGCACTAGAGTCGGTGAGTTTTTCCTACGGAGAAGGAGACGTTGTTCTCGACCGGGTTAGCCTCAAGGTGGCACCGGGTGAAAAAGTCGCTTTGGTGGGGGCGTCCGGAGGCGGTAAATCAACCCTCGTTCAAGCCCTGTTGGGCTTGTATCCGGCGAGTGCAGGCGACATAAGTTATGGCGGCGTGCCGGTTCGGGAGATCGGCTGGGCTACCGTGCGCGATAACGTGGGGGTGGTCTTGCAGCACCCGGTTTTGTTCAATGCCAGCATTCGGGAGAACCTGGCCATGGGCAGGGAATACCACGATGCCACGCTTTGGCAGTCCCTGGAAATTGCCCAGCTAAAGGGACTGGTCGACGCCATGCCGGATGGTCTGGACACCATAGTCGGCCGGCATGGTGTTCGTCTGTCGGGTGGTCAGCGTCAGCGTCTGGCCATCGCCCGCATGATTCTATCGGAGCCCAAGGTGGTCATTCTGGACGAGGCGACTTCGGCGCTGGACACCGAGACGGAAAGATTGCTGCACAAGGCACTGGCGGAATTTCTGAGAGGCAGGACGACCCTGATCATTGCCCACCGCTTATCTGCGGTGAAACAGGCCGACCGTATCCTGGTATTCGAGAGCGGCAGGGTGGTGGAGGAAGGCGACCATGGCAGCCTGATGGAAAAAGGCGGGCTGTACCACAAGCTTTACGTGCACGCCTGAACGGAAGATCAGTGGTTTTCGAGCAGGGAGAGCACTTCGGTTTCGAAACTCTGGGCGTGAGAGGCAGAAGCGACGGCGGCTATTACTTTTTTTCCAGCGTTGACGGCTTCAATGAGATCGGCCCGGCTATGACAGGAATCCACTTTGGCGTAAACCGGAGAGCGGGTGCCTACCAGAGATGTCACGATTTCCAGGGCACGCATCTTGGCAGATGCGATGCCGTTGATCTGCGGCGCGGCTCCGACCAGTAGGGGTTTCAGGGTCGTCAGGACGCGTTGTTCGAAGATGGTGGCTTGAGACGATGAGGCGATGGCTGCCAGCACTTTTTTACCGTGGCCGACTGCCTGAAGCAACGCGTTGACATCATTGGCGTTCTTCACTTGCAAATAAACGGGTGATTGCTCGCCGGCCAGGGATGCCAATATGCGCAAGGCAAGTAGCCGAGCAGCTTCAAGGGGTGGGCCGGACGGGGTATCGGTATCGGCCAGGCCGACCGGCTTATGTGATTTGATCTGTCCGATATACCCTTCCTCCCAGAGTTGCTCCAGGATGTTCTCCAGTTCTAGGCAGGTGGGCAGTTTTTCCTTCAACTCCGCAACACTGATGCTGTCACCGACAAGGAAAAGCACTTGGCGTGATCGAGGTTTCAGTGCGCGATGGCTCCCCAGTAGTTCTTCACGGCCTTTTTCGGTACGCGCGAAACACAGGTGCTTGTCCATGGCTCCATCCTCATTTGACGTCGTTGTATCAGCCACCTTTCTCTGAGGTGGAGGGTCATGTTGAACCCGTGTATGGAAGACTGTCAATTATGTTAGGAATCACTGATTTAGCTTTGGCTGGCGTCCCTGGGCAGGAAGCTGCCTGTGCGCATTGCTACTTCTCCCCTTTCGAAATGATCATGGTTATGGAGGAAGGTTGTTTGGCATTTAAGTTGAAGACCAGTGTGATTTACGCCCTATGATATGAATACGCAGAATGGCCGGACCGTGATTGATGTGATGGCAATCGAGTGTTTCACGTGAAACAAAGCGAGAATTTGCGTAGAATGCCGCTCCCGTCTGTGCCCGGTAATGTTCAGGTAAGTTGATGATTTTTCCAGATAATTTCGATGTGATAGTAGTTGGAGGCGGCCATGCGGGCACGGAGGCGGCCCTCGCTTGTGCACGCATGGGCGTCAAGACTTTGCTGCTCAGCCATAACATCGAAACTCTGGGCCAGATGTCCTGCAACCCTTCTATCGGGGGTATCGGAAAGGGGCATCTGGTTCGGGAGGTGGATGCCTTGGGTGGGGCCATGGCGCTGGCTACGGACGAGGCGGGTATTCAGTTCAGGACCCTGAATTCTTCCAAAGGGCCGGCGGTGCGAGCAACCCGCGCCCAGGCGGATCGTATTCTGTATAAAAGGGCTATCCGAAACCGGCTCGAAAACCAGCCCAATCTGACCTTGTTTCAGCAGGCGGTGGACGACTTGGTGCTGGAAGGCGAGCGGGTGGCCGGGGTCAGAACACAGCTGGGCGTTGTGTTCAAATGTAGGGCAGTGGTTCTTACCGCCGGTACGTTTCTGGCTGGATTGATCCACATAGGCATGGAACATTTTCCGGCTGGCCGCATGGGCGATCCACCCTCGGTGTCACTGGCGGCGCGGTTGCGCGAGCTGCAACTGCCGGCCGGCCGTTTGAAAACGGGAACTCCGCCCCGGATTGATGGCCGCAGCATCGATTTTTCCGTGATGCAGGAACAGCCGGGCGATACTCCCGAGCCGGTGTTTTCCTTCATGGGCGAGGTGGCGATGCATCCGCAGCAACTGCCCTGCTGGATCACACAGACCAATCAGCGTACCCATGACATCATTCTGGGCGGGCTGGATCGTTCGCCGCTTTACACCGGGGTCATAGGGGGAGTGGGCCCCCGGTACTGTCCGTCAATCGAAGACAAGATCAAGCGTTTCGCCGACAAGGACTCGCACCAGATTTTTCTGGAGCCGGAAGGGCTGACTACTCATGAGTTTTACCCCAACGGCATATCGACCAGCCTGCCCTTTGACGTGCAACTGGAGTTGGTCCGCTCGATCCAGGGCCTGG
This sequence comes from Parasulfuritortus sp., assembly GCA_031291185.1. Classification (GTDB taxonomy): domain Bacteria; phylum Pseudomonadota; class Gammaproteobacteria; order Burkholderiales; family Thiobacillaceae; genus Parasulfuritortus. Next base: position 12,751 of record JARLJM010000208.1, read on the forward strand.
AGAATGCCCATATCCTGCGCCCTGGTTACGCCATCGAGTACGATTATTTCGACCCGCGCTGCTTGAAGCCGAGCCTGGAAACCAGGGCAATAAATGGTCTCTTCTTCGCTGGCCAGATCAACGGCACCACGGGTTACGAGGAAGCAGCGGCACAGGGTTTGCTGGCGGGTCTCAACGCCGGGCTGTTGGTGCAGGGCAAGGACGCCTGGTGGCCGCGTCGGGACGAAGCCTATCTTGGGGTGATGGTGGATGATCTCATCACCCGTGGCGTATCGGAGCCGTACCGCATGTTTACCAGCCGGGCTGAATACCGGCTCAGCTTGCGTGAAGACAATGCCGACTTGCGACTGACCGAGGCCGGCCGCAGGTTGGGTATCGTCGATGATGAACGTTGGCGGCGTTTCGAGGCCAAACGCGAGGCCATTGCGCAAGAGTCAGAACGGCTGAGAAGCACCTGGGTGCAGCCGAATCGACTGCCGCAAGACGATGCGATGCGGGTTCTGGGCAAGGCGATCGAACATGAATACAGCCTGTTCGATCTGCTGCGCCGGCCGGAAGTTTCCTATGAAAGCCTGATGTCCTTGCCGGATGCCGGACCCGGTCTTACTGATCCGGCCGTCCGTGAACAACTGGAGATCCAGGCCAAATATTCGGGTTACGTGGCCCGGCAGCAGGAAGAGATTGCCCGTCAGCGGCAATTCGAGGAAATGTTCCTGCCGGAGACGCTGGATTACATGGGCATTACCTCGCTTTCCATCGAGGTCAGACAAAAACTGAGCCAGGCCCGGCCCGCGACACTGGGGCAGGCGGCACGCATTTCCGGTGTTACGCCCGCTGCCATTTCGGTGTTGCTGGTTCACTTGAAGCGAAGCGAACGTTTGCGGGAGGAAAAAAGCGCATGATTCCAATGGCTCGGCTGAATGAGGCGCTGTCGGCAATGGCCCTGGACATCGGGTCAGTGGACCAGTCGCGTCTGCTGGATTATCTGGTGCTGCTGGGTAAATGGAACAAAACATACAATCTGACGGCTATCCACGATCCAGGACGGATGCTGACCCATCATCTGCTGGATAGCCTGGCGGTGTTGCCCTATATCACGGCCGATCACCTGCTGGATGTGGGCAGCGGTGCGGGTCTGCCCGGCATTCCCCTGGCCATCGTGTGTCCGGAATTGCAAGTCACTCTGATTGATGCCAGTCACAAGAAATGCTCGTTCATGCAGCAGGCGGCGATCGATCTGAGGCTGAACAACATTACGGTTGTGCATGGCCGGGTCGAGGACTTGAACCCGGCAGAAAAATTTCCCCAGATCATTTCCCGCGCCTTTAGCGAGTTGTCTGAATTTGTCCGGGTCAGCACAAGCTTGCTGGCCCCGGGCGGTGAATGGCTGGCCATGAAGGGCCTGTATCCCAACGAGGAAATCGCCCAGTTGAAAGGTGCCCGGCTGAAGCGCGATGTCAAATTGCATGTTCCCGGCCTGGAGGCCGAGCGTCACCTGATCATCCTGGAGTCGGCATGAATAAACCCGGTGCGCATATCCTGGCGATTACCAACCAGAAGGGCGGCGTCGGCAAGACCACGACAGCAGTCAATCTGGCAGCATCCCTGGCCAATCTGGGGCGGCGCGTATTGTTGGTGGACCTCGACCCCCAGGGCAACGCCACCATGGGCAGCGGCGTCGAAAAGCAGTCCTGCGAGCGGACGGTATATCACGTCCTGTTGCGCCAGGCCGATGCCCGCAGCGTGCGCAAACAGGCGGGCAAGGCGGATTACGACCTGTTGCCGGCCAACCGCAATATGGCGGGCGCGGAGGTGGAACTGGTGGATGAGCCGGAACGCGAATTCCGCTTGAGAGAGGCCTTGGCGCAGGTTTCCGAAGAATACGACTTTGTGTTGATAGACTGTCCGCCGGCCCTTAACTTGCTGACGGTCAATGCGCTGGCGGCGGCAAATGCGGTGCTGATCCCCATGCAGTGTGAATATTACGCGCTGGAAGGGGTATCGGATCTGGTCAATACGGTTCGCAAGGTCAAGGCGGGACTCAATCCCGGCATCGAGATCGAAGGCTTGCTCCGTTCCATGTTCGACCCGCGCAATAGTCTGGCCCAGCAAGTTTCGGAGCAGCTCAAACGCCATTTTGGCGGCAAGGTTTACGACACGGTGATTCCTCGCAATGTGCGCCTGGCCGAAGCGCCCAGTTATGGCCTGTCGGCTCTCGCCTACGACCGCAGTTCCAAGGGGGCGCAGGCCTATCTGCAACTGGCTGCCGAAATCATCAAACGAAGAACACCGAAGGAGGCATGATGGTCAAATTGAAGGGACTGGGGCGCGGGCTGGATGCCCTGTTGTCCGAAGGTGAAACCCAATCGGGCGAGCGCTTGCTGACCTTGCCGGTGGAAAGTCTCACGCCGGGAAAATATCAGCCGCGTACCCACATGGACCCGGACGCGCTCAACGAACTGGCCGAGTCGATCAAGGCTCAGGGCCTGATGCAGCCTATCCTGGCCCGCCTGATTGACAGCGGTAAATATGAAATCATCGCCGGCGAGCGGCGCTGGCGGGCGAGTCAGATGGCGGGGCTCAAGGAAGTGCCGGTGTTGGTGCGTGAGGTCAGCGATGATGTGGCGCTGAAGATGGCCCTGATCGAGAACATCCAGCGCGAGGATTTGAACCCGCTGGAAGAAGCTCAGGGCCTGCAACGCCTGATCAACGAATTCGATATGACCCACCAGGGCGTGGCTGAGTCCGTTGGCCGTTCACGGACGGCGGTGACCAACCTGTTGCGCCTGCTGAATTTGGCCAAGCCGGTGCAGGGCATGTTAATGGAAGGCCAGCTGGACATGGGACACGGCCGGGCGTTGCTGGCGTTGAGCAATGCCAAGCAGGTGGATGCAGCCCATGAAGTAAGCAAGCACACCCTGTCGGTGCGGGAAACCGAACGACTGGTAGCGCGGCTGCTCAAGCCGGCGGCGACCAAGAAAGATGAGACTAAGGACCGGGATGTGATTCGGCTGGAAGAAAGCCTGTCGGAAAAGTTTGCAACCCAGGTGCGTATTCGTGCCAATCGCAAGGGTGCCGGGCGTCTGACGGTGGATTTCAGTAGCCTGGATCAACTGGACGAAATACTGAAACGCATCCGTTAAACCGGAGTTTCGGTAAATTCTTTAGAACCGGAAACGCACCTCATATACATATCAGTTCGTTTGATGAACGTATTAGTGATTTGCATTAGATATGCTCTTTTATATATCATAAAGGACTAATGTTGATTTCCCTGCGCCGTGCGGTACTGTGGCAAGCAGGCACGGTTGGCGTAGCCAGTCTTGCCGGAGCGGCGTTCAGCGGAGTTGGTGCGATGTTGGCCATTCTCTATGGCGGTGCAGCTTCAGTAGCCAATCTGGTTTTGCTGATCTGGCGCTGGCGTACCGGGGCCGAGGATTATCACTGCGATATCCAGAAGCACCTGAAGGGGTTTTACCGTTCCAGTCTGGAACGGTTTTTTGTTGTCGGCATTTTGCTTGCGCTCTGGTTTATGCTGGTCAAATCGGAGCCTTTAGCCATGTTGGCAGGATTTCTGATTGGTCAGCTGGCCGGGATGACGGCGAGCGTGGCCTTGCGTGAGAGAATTTGAGCATGTCCGCGGAAGCGCACACTTCAACCGAATATATCAAGCACCACCTGCAGAACTTGACCTACGGCAAGTTGCCTGCCGGCTATCAGCGCTATGACGGCGAAATCCTCCAGGCGAAAACCTGGACCCTGGCCCATTCGCCGCAGGAAGCCAAGGACATGGGCTTCGTGGCCTTCAACCTCGATACCTTGGGCATCTCGCTGGTGCTGGGCGCACTGTTCATTTTCCTGTTCGGTCGCGTCGCGAAGAAAGCGTCGACCGGCGTTCCCACCGGCGGCCAGAATTTCGTCGAGTGGGTTATAGAATTCATCGACAACAGCGTGCGCGGCTCCTTCACCGGCCGCAACCCAATGGTCGCCCCGCTGGCGCTTACCATCTTCGTCTGGATCTTCATGATGAACTTCATGGATCTGATGCCGATCGACTGGATCCCCGGTGTCGCCGAAGGTCTGGGCCTGCCCTACCTGAAGGCGGTGCCGACCACCGATCCCAACGCCACCTTCGGCATGTCCATCTCGGTCTTCCTGCTGGTGCTCTACTACAGCGTCAAGATGAAGGGCGTCGGAGGCTTCGTAGGCGAACTGACCCTGCAACCGTTCGGTAAATTCGGTCTGCCCTTCAATCTTTTCCTGGAAGGCGTCAACCTCATCGCCAAGCCAGTCTCCCTGGCCCTGCGACTGTTCGGCAACATGTACGCCGGTGAAATGATCTTCATTCTGATCGCCCTCATGGGTGCGGCCTGGACCGGCTTCAGCGTCGGTAGCGCCACCCTGTTCGGCTCGCAGATCCTGCTCTCGCTCGGCTGGGCGATCTTCCATATCCTGATCGTCACCCTGCAGGCCTTCATCTTCATGACACTGACCATCGTCTACCTTGACATGGCACATCAGGAACACCATTAACCAGATTCTTACTTTCGACTTTAATCTTTAGGAGATCACCATGACCGAAGTACAAGCACTGCTGTTCATCGCCGGCGCCATCATGATGGGCCTGGGCGCCCTCGGCGCCTCCGTGGGCATCGGCATCCTCGGCGGCCGCTTCCTCGAAGGCGCCGCCCGCCAGCCCGAACTGATCCCGATGCTGCGCACCCAGTTCTTCATCGTGATGGGTCTGGTCGATGCCGTGCCGATGATCGCCGTCGGTCTGGCCATGTACGTCCTGTTCGCGGTGGCCGGTTGATCACACGATTCACCCGCTAACCGGCAAGAAAGGCAACGCATGAACATCAATGCAACCCTTATCGCACAGGCGATCATGTTCGCCCTGTTTGTCTGGTTCTGCATGCGCTTCGTCTGGCCGCCCATCGTTGGCGCCCTGGAAGCCCGCAAGAAGCAGATAGCCGACGGCCTGGCCGCCGCTGATCGTGGCAAGCATGAACTGGAACTGGCCGCCAAGCGCGCTACCGAATCCATGCACGATGCCAAGGTGCGTGCTTCCGAGATCATTGCCCAGGCTGAAAAGCGTTCGGCTCAGATCATCGACGAGGCCAAGAATACCGCCAAGGCAGAAGGCGAACGTATGCTGGTAGCGGCCCGTGCCGAGATGGAACAGGACGTTTTCCGTGCCCGCGAACAACTGCGTGGCCATGTGGCTGAACTGGTCGTAGCCGGCGCCGAGAAGGTGCTGCGTCGCGAAGTCGATGCCAAGGCTCACGCCGATCTGCTCGACGCCATCAAGAACGAGCTCTGATCATGGCGGAAATAACCACGATTGCCCGCCCCTATGCCGAAGCTGTAGCCCGGCTGGCCAAGGAAGGCAACAACTGGCAAGTCTGGTCCGATGCTTTGTCACTGGCTACCCAGGTGGCGCTTGACCCGCAGGTGGCGGAATTGGCAGGTAACCCCGCTGTGCCGTCAGCCGCGGTGGCGGAAGTCATCGTGGCGGTGTGCGGCAAGGGTTTGAATGCCGAAGGTGTCAATTTCGTGCGATTGCTGGCCGATAACAAGCGGTTTGGCAGTCTGCCCGAGATCTCTCGCCTGTTCGAGGAAATCAAGGCCGAGCAGGAAGGCGTGCTGGATGCACGTATCACCACAGCTTATCCGCTGACCAACGAGCAGATGGCGGGGCTGATGGCGAAGCTGGAAACCAAGTTCGGTCGCAAGATCGGCGCCTCGCAGGAGGTCGACGCCGAGTTGATCGGTGGCGTGGTGATCCAGGTAGGCGATGAAGTTATGGATGCGTCGGTACGCGGCAGGCTGGCAAGCATGGCCGCGACCCTGATAGGTTGATCAAGAATTCTGGAGTCAAAATGCAACTCAATCCGTCTGAAATCAGTGAGCTGATCAAGAGCAAGATCCAGAACCTGGAGTCGAGCTCTGAGCTCCGTACCCAGGGGACGGTGGTTTCCGTCACCGACGGCATCGTTCGCGTCCATGGCCTGACCGAGGTCATGCAGGGCGAGATGCTGGAATTTACCGGCAACACCATGGGCATGGCCCTGAACCTGGAGCGCGACTCCGTCGGTGCCGTGGTGCTGGGTGAATACGAACATATTTCCGAAGGCGATATCGTCAAGTGTACCGGCCGGATTCTTGAGGTGCCGGTTGGCGAGGCACTGCTGGGCCGCGTGGTGAATGCACTGGGTCAGCCGATCGATGGCAAGGGACCGGTCAATTGCACCGAAACCAGCCCGATCGAAAAGATCGCCCCCGGCGTGATTGCCCGCCAGTCCGTTTCCCAGCCGGTGCAGACCGGCCTGAAGTCGGTCGATGCCATGGTGCCAATCGGCCGCGGCCAGCGCGAGCTGATCATCGGCGACCGTCAGACCGGCAAGACCGCTGTTGCCATTGACGCCATCATCAACCAGAAGGGCACCGGCGTTAAGTGTATCTACGTCGCCGTCGGCCAGAAGGCTTCGAGCATCGCCAACGTGGTGCGCAAACTGGAAGAGCACGGCGCCATGGCGCATACCATCGTCGTGGCCGCTACGGCATCCGACCCCGCCGCCATGCAGTTCATTGCGCCCTACTCCGGCTGCACCATGGGCGAATACTTCCGCGATCACGGCGAAGATGCGCTGATCGTTTATGACGATCTGACCAAGCAGGCCTGGGCCTATCGTCAGATTTCCCTGTTGTTGCGCCGTCCGCCGGGCCGCGAGGCTTACCCAGGCGATGTGTTCTATCTACACTCCCGCCTGCTGGAGCGCGCCGCCCGCGTCAATCCCGACTTCGTCGAGCAAAAGACCAATGGCGCCGTGAAGGGCAAGACCGGTTCACTGACCGCCCTTCCCGTGATTGAAACCCAGGCCGGCGACGTGTCCGCCTTCGTGCCGACCAACGTGATTTCGATTACCGACGGTCAGATCTTCCTGGAATCCGACCTGTTCAACGCCGGTATCCGCCCCGCCATCAACGCCGGTCTGTCCGTATCGCGCGTCGGCGGCGCAGCCCAGACCAAGGTCATCAAGAAGCTGGGCGGCGGTGTTCGTCTGGCACTGGCCCAGTACCGTGAACTGGCCGCGTTTGCCCAGTTTGCCTCCGACCTGGACGAAGTGACCCGCAAGCAACTGGAGCGCGGCAAGCAGGTTACCGAGCTGATGAAGCAGGCACAGTACGCGCCGATGAGTGTGTCCGAAATGGCCGTTACCCTGTTTGCTGTCAACCGCGGCTATATGGATGATGTGGAAGTGAAGCGTGTGCTGGCTTTTGAAGCCTCCCTGCATTCCTACCTCAAGGGCAAGTATGCCGATCTGATGTTCAAGATTGAGGACAGCAAGGATATGGATGCGGATGCGGAAAAGTTGTTGTCCGCTGCGATCGAGGACTTCAAGGCCTCGGCCGCCTACTGATCGGAACTGAGCGATGGCTGCTGGAAAAGAGATCCGCACCAAGATCAAGAGCGTCGAGAACACGCGCAAGATCACCAAGGCCATGGAAATGGTGGCCGCGTCCAAGATGCGCAAGGCGCAGGAACGGATGAAGCATGCCCGTCCCTATGCCGAGAAGATTGCGCAGGTGGCGGCCCATTTCAGCCGCGCCCATCCCGAGTACAAACACCCCTTTGTCGAGCAGAGGGCCCAGATCAAGCGAGTCGGCATGATTATCGTGACCACCGACAAGGGCTTGTGCGGTGCGCTCAACACCAACGCGATGCGTCTGGCGTTGAACAAGATGAAGGACTGGGATGGTCAGAAAATCGAGGCGGATGTCACGGCCATCGGTAACAAGGGCTCCGGCTTCATGCAGCGCCTGGGTGCCAACATCGTTTCTCAGGTCACCGGTCTGGGCGACACGCCGCACATGGAAAAGCTGATCGGTCCGGTCCAGGTCATGCTAGATGCCTTCAAGGAAGGTCGAATCGACGCGCTGTACCTGATCTATTCCCGCTTCATCAACACCATGAAGCAGGAAGTGACCTTCAGTCAGGTGCTGCCGCTCCATGCCGATCCCGAGCCGAAGGAAACCTACTGGGATTACATCTACGAGCCCGAAGCCAAGGGTGTCGTCGATGGTTTGATGGTGCGTTATGTCGAAGCCATGATCTATCAGGCGGTGGCAGAGAATATGGCCTGCGAACAATCGGCCCGGATGGTGGCCATGAAGTCCGCTTCGGACAACGCCAAGACCGTGATCGAAGAGCTGAAGCTGGTCTACAACAAGACCCGTCAGGCCGCCATTACCAAAGAATTGTCGGAGATCGTCGCTGGTGCGGCGGCCGTTTAAAAGATTGAAAACTTGTCAGGAAATACTGCGATGACCGAAGGAAAAATCGTACAAATCATCGGAGCGGTGGTAGACATGGAGTTCCCTCGCGGGGCACTTCCCAAAGTCTACGATGCCGTCAAGATGGACAGCCCTGCTCTCACTTTCGAGGTGCAGCAGCAACTCGGCGACGGCGTGGTGCGCACCATTGCCATGGGCTCAACCGATGGCCTGCGTCGTGGCATGGCGGTCAAGGATACCGGTGCGCCGATTCAGGTCCCGGTTGGTCAGGCCACGCTGGGCCGGATCATGGATGTGCTGGGCGACCCCGTGGACGAAAAAGGCCCGGTCGGTGCCGACGTCCACATGCCCATTCACCGCAAGGCACCGGAGTATGCCGATCAGGCCGCAGCCGTGGAAATTCTCGAAACCGGTATCAAGGTTATCGATCTGATCATGCCGATCGCCAAGGGCGGCAAGGTCGGTCTGTTCGGCGGCGCGGGCGTGGGCAAGACCGTGACCTTGATGGAACTGATCCGCAACATCGCCGTCGAGCACAGCGGTTTCTCCGTGTTCGCCGGCGTCGGCGAGCGTACCCGCGAGGGCAACGACTTCTACCACGAGATGAAAGATGGCGGCGTGCTGGACAAGGTGTCGCTGGTCTACGGCCAGATGAACGAACCGCCGGGCAATCGTCTGCGCGTCGCGCTGACCGGCCTGACCATGGCCGAGTACTTCCGCGACGAAGGCCGTGACGTGCTGTTCTTCGTCGACAACATCTATCGCTACACTCTGGCCGGTACCGAAGTGTCCGCCCTGCTCGGCCGGATGCCCTCCGCCGTGGGTTATCAGCCCACCCTGGCTTCGGAAATGGGTGCCCTGCAGGAACGCATCACCTCCACTCGCACAGGTTCCATCACCTCCTTCCAGGCCGTTTACGTGCCCGCCGATGACTTGACCGACCCGTCGCCGGCGACCACCTTCGCCCACCTGGACGCGACCCTGGTGCTGTCCCGCCAAGTGGCCGAACTGGGTATCTACCCCGCTGTGGACCCGCTCGATTCCACCTCACGCCAGCTTGATCCGCTGGTCGTGGGGGAGGAGCACTACGGCGTGGCTCGCGCCGTGCAGTCGACTCTGCAACGCTACAAGGAATTGCGCGACATCATCGCGATTCTGGGCATGGACGAACTTTCACCCGAAGACAAGCTGGTCGTGTCACGCGCCCGGAAGATCCAGCGCTTCCTGTCCCAGCCGTTCTTCGTGGCCGAGGCCTTTACCGGCGCCCAGGGCAAGTATGTTTCCCTCAAGGACACGATCACGGGTTTCAAGGCCATCGTGGACGGGGAGTACGATCACCTTCCGGAACAAGCCTTCTACATGGTCGGTACCATTGACGAGGCTGTCGAGAAGGCCAAGTCCATTCAGTAAGCCGGAACGATAAGGAAACGCCATCATGGCAATGACTCTCCATCTGGACATCGTAAGCGCGGAAGCGGCCATCTTCTCCGGCCTTGCCGAGTTTGTGGTGGTCCCGGCTGAAATGGGCGAAGTGGGCATCTATCCCCGCCATGCTCCATTGCTGACCCGGATCAAGCCAGGTTCGGTGCGCATCAAGTCGCCGGACAAGGCCGAAGAGGACCTGATCTATGTTTCAGGCGGCATACTCGAAGTGCAGCCCGGCATCGTGACCATTCTGTCCGATACGGCCATACGGGGTGCCGACCTCGATGAGGCCCGCGTGATCGAAGCCAAGAAACAGGCCGAAGAGGCCATGGTCAACAGGACTGGCGCTATGGAGTACGCGCAGGCGCAGGCTGAACTGGCCCAGGCGGTGGCTCAGTTGGCAGCCATAGACAAGCTTCGCCGGCATCACCACTGAGTTTGATAATCGAAAGAAAAGGCAGCTTCGGCTGCCTTTTGTAATTTTTGGCCTCGTATAATTACCAGCCATGAACGCACCCCTAACGACCATCATCCTCGCCGCCGGCAAAGGCACCCGGATGAAATCCGATTTGCCCAAGGTTCTGCACCCCTTGGCCGGCAAGCCAATGATCAGTCATGTGCTGGATAGCGCCGGCCAATTGGGCCCGGAACGCATCTGCGTCGTCTATGGTCATGGGGGGGAAGCCCTGCCCCAGTCCATCAATCGTGGCGATCTGGTCTGGGTGCTACAGGAACCTCAGCTGGGAACCGGACATGCCGTCCAGCAGGCTGTCCCTCATCTGGACATGACAGGCGTCTGCCTGATTCTGTATGGCGATGTTCCCCTGATCCGGTCGGAGACCCTGCAGGAGATGGTGCTGATCGCACGGGAAGGCGCGATTGCGTTGCTGACCGTCAAGCTGGCCGACCCGGCCGGCTATGGCCGTATCGTGCGCGGTGCCGGCGGCCGGGTGGAACGGATCGTGGAACACAAGGATGCCAGTGCCGAAGAACTCGCCATACAGGAAGTAAACACCGGAATTCTCTGCATGCCTGCTGCCAAGCTGGCTGGCTGGCTGGCCCAACTGGGCAACGACAACGCCCAAGGCGAATACTACCTGACCGATGTCATCGGCATGGCTGCTGAGGAAGGTGAGCGCATACTCCCCTGCCATCCCGCTTCGGAGTGGGAGGTCATGGGCGTGAACAGCCGAGCCCAGCTCGCCGAGCTGGAACGGCGTCACCAGCGCAACACCGCAGATGCTCTGATGACGGCCGGGGTCACCCTGATCGACCCGGCCCGGCTGGATGTGCGTGGTAGCCTGGACTGTGGCCGTGATGTCCTGATCGACGCCAACTGCGTCTTCGAGGGCCGCGTGGTTCTTGGCGACAAGACGGTAGTGGGCGCTAACTGCGTTCTCAAGGATGTCGAGGTCGGGACTGGCGTAACGATCAAACCCTTTTGCCATATCGACGGGGCGCGGATTGGCGCTGGGGCAATCATCGGTCCTTACGCCCGCATTCGTCCGGGTACGGAACTGGCCGAGGAAGCGCATGTCGGGAATTTTGTCGAACTGAAGAACGCCCAGGTCGGTTTCAATTCCAAGATCAACCATCTGTCCTATGTCGGCGATGCCACAGTCGGCCGCAAGGTCAACATCGGCGCCGGCACGATCACCTGCAATTACGACGGTGCCAACAAGCATCGTACAGTCATCGAAGACGAGGCTTTCATCGGCTCGGACACCCAACTGGTCGCGCCGGTCACGGTCGGCAAGGGCGCAACCCTGGGTGCGGGCACGACATTAACCAAGGATGCTCCGGCGGGTGAACTGACCCTGTCGCGGGCCAAACAGCTGACCATTCCGGGCTGGAAGCGGCCAGTGAAAAAATCGAAGTAAGGGAGTGCTTACATCATGTGCGGAATCGTCGGAGCCGTTGGCCAGCGGAATATTGTCCCGATCATCATCGAGGGCTTGAAACGTCTCGAGTATCGCGGCTACGACTCAGCCGGCGCGGCCGTGCTGCACGAAGGCAAACTGGAACGCGTGCGCCGGGTCGGTCGTGTGGCCGAGATGGAAGCCGGTGTCGAAGCCCAGCACCTGATCGGCAACCTCGGCATCGGCCACACCCGCTGGGCGACACATGGCGGCGTGACCGAATTCAACGCCCATCCCCACATCTCCAAGCAACGGATCGCTGTCGTCCACAACGGCATCATCGAAAACCACGAGGAACAACGGGCCCGTTTGTCAGCCCTCGGCTACGTGTTCGAATCGCAGACCGATACGGAAGTGATCGCCCACCTTGTGCATCATTACCTGGCCCAATCCGGTGATCTGTTCGAGGCGACCCGGTCGACCGTGGCCGAATTGCAGGGCGCCTATGCCATAGGCGTGGTGGCCATCGATTCGCCCGACCTCCTTTGTTGCGCCCGCATGGGCTGCCCGCTGCTGATTGGTCTGGGCGAAGGCGAGAACTATTTCGCTTCGGATGTCTCGGCCCTGCTCGCGGAAACGCGCCGGGTCGTCTATCTGGAGGAAGGCGATGTCGCCGCCGTGACCCGTGCCGGGGTGAGCATCGTCGATCGCGAGGGCCGGCCGGTCCAGCGCGAGGAACGCATTTCGGAGGTATCTGCCGACGCCATCGACCTCGGCCCCTACGACCATTACATGCAGAAGGAAATCCACGAACAGCCGCGTGCCGTGTCCGATACCCTCGAGGGCGTGATCGACGGCGGTGTGACACCCACCCTGTTCGGCAAGGCCGCCGAAGCCGTGTTCCGGGACATCGACAGCATCCTGATCCTGGCCGCCGGCACCAGCCATTACGCCAGCCTGGTCGGCCGTTACTGGCTGGAGTCCATCGCCCGTATCCCCTGCAATGTCGAACTGGGTCACGAATACCGGTATCGCGATTCCATCCCGAATCCGCGTCAACTGATCGTCACCATCTCCCAGTCGGGCGAGACCCTGGACACCATGGAGGCCCTCAAACGGGCCAAGGCGCTGGGTCACGAACAGACCTTGTCCATTTGCAACGTGCAGGAAAGCGCCCTCCCCCGCGCCTCGAAGCTGGTGTTCTACACCCGGGCCGGTGCCGAGATCGGCGTGGCCTCGACCAAGGCCTTCACCACCCAGTTGTGCGCCCTGTTCATCCTGGCCCTGACTCTAGCCAAACAGCGCGGTCACCTCTCTCCCGAGGCCGAGCAGACCCACCTGGAAGCCCTGCGCCAGCTACCCGGCAGCGTTCAGCATGCCCTCAACCTGGAGCCCCAGATCAAGCTCTGGGCCGACCAGTTCGGAAACAAGGAGCACGCCCTGTTTCTTGGCCGCGGCCTGCATTACCCCATCGCCCTGGAAGGGGCGCTCAAACTCAAGGAAATTTCCTACATTCACGCCGAGGCCTATCCGGCCGGTGAGCTGAAACACGGGCCGCTAGCCCTGGTCGACACCAACATGCCGGTGGTGGTGATCGCTCCCAACGACGCGCTCCTGGAAAAGGTGAAGTCGAACATGCAGGAAGTGCATGCCCGCGGTGGCCAGCTCTATGTCTTCGCGGATCAGGACAGCCACTTCGGCGAAACCGAGGGGGTCCACGTCATCCGCACGCCGCGCCACGCAGGTGTGCTCTCGCCGGTCGTCCATGCCATTCCGGTCCAGCTGCTTGCCTATCACACCGCCCTGCGCAAGGGCACCGATGTGGACAAACCGAGAAATCTGGCCAAATCGGTTAC
>JARLJM010000040.1 GCA_031291185.1 Parasulfuritortus sp.
CATGCTGTCCCTGCTCCAGTTCATCGCCATGGAGCCTCCGGCCTCCTTCGACGCCTCGGCCGTGCGCGAGGAAATGAACAAGGTGATGCGCTCGATTCTCCCGCTCACGCCGGAAGACGTGCTCACCAACGCGGTGCGCGGCCAGTACGGCCCGGGCCAGGACGCAGAAGGTCAGGCGATTCCTGGCTATCGCGGCTCGCCGGACGTGGACCCCAACTCCCGGACCGAAACCTATATCGCCCTCAAGCTGATGATCGACAACTGGCGCTGGGCCGGCGTGCCGTTCTACCTGCGCACCGGCAAGCGTCTGCCGGCCCAGTATTCCGAAATCGCCATCCGCTACCAGCGGGCGCCGGTGCACATGTTCCGCAAGACCTCGGTCGACTACATGCGCAACAACACACTTACATTGCGCCTGCAGCCGAACGAAGGCGTCGAGTTCAGCTTCGGCGCCAAGATCCCCGGCCCCACGGTCCGGCTCGGCAAGGTGCGGATGAATTTCTCGTACAGCGATTCATTCGGCGATGCGCCCAGTACCGGCTACGAAACCCTGATCTACGACTGCATGAACGGCGACGCCACCCTGTTCAAGGACGCCGAAAGCATCGAGGCGAGCTGGGGTCTGGTGGAGCCGATTCAGGATGTCTGGAGCGCCCTGCCGCCGAGGGACTTCGCCAACTATGCCGCCGGCACCTGGGGACCGAAAGCCGCAGACGAGCTGCTGGCCCGCGATGGCCGCGCGTGGCGCGCCAACGGCGGGGACCAGTAACAGCGGCCTTAATTCTCCCGGAACACGCGCAGTTCCTTGTTCATGAACCGGATGCGCATGGCCAGGGTGCTGGCGATGCCTTCGAAGATATAGGCCGCAGCCTGGCCGTGTTCTCCGGCCAGCTTGTTGAACCGCTGTCGGGACAGCGCAAAGCATTCGACGTCGGTGAGCGCAAGCGCATCGGCCGAGTGGCGCTCGCTATCCAGAAAACCCATCTCGCCGATGAAGTCGCCGCGCCCGAAGGTGCCGATGTGCCAGTCCTTTTTCTTGTGCAGTTGCAACACGAGGCGCACGGCTCCATTGCGGATGAACAGCAATTCGTCTCCCGGCGCACCGAGTTCCAGCACCTTTTGTCCGGCGGCATAACGGCGGATTTCCATGGTCGGGGCAAGCTGGGTCAGGGTGCCCGGTTTCCAGCCAAGCAAGTTTTCGAGGCCATCGAGTTCCAGTGGCGGATCGGTGTCGGATTCGACGATGTAGGCCGCGCTGAGAAAGCGGGCCTCGATCCACTCCAGCGCCTCGTCGATCTGGCGGAAGGCCATGGCCTTCTCGGTATCGCGTACCAGGCCGACCTCGCGCAGATAACGTTTCATCTTCAGTCCGCTGGGCAGGCCGTGCGGGATTTCGGTGAAGATCAGATAGGCACCGACCGCTTCCAGGCGATCCTTTATCTGCTCCAGGACATGGGTCGCAGTCAGATCCAGCGACTGGACCCGGTGCATGTTCAGGATGACGTAGGTGCGCGGGCCGATCTCCGGTTCCAGGGCCTGGTAAAGCTGGTGCGCGGTGCCGAAGAAAAGGCTGCCCTGCAATTCGACGATCACGGTCTTGTCGCCGTTGCGGACCAGGATCTCGAGTTCGTGTTCGTGGCGGACGATGCGCGAAAACATCTCGCTGCCCTCGATCTTGCGGCGGAGCACGGTGCTGCGCGTCTGCTCGCGCAGGTAAAGCACGATGGCGAGCACGATGCCGGACCCGGAGGCAGCGATCAGGTTGACGGTCAGCGCCACGCCAATCACGGTGATGATGACCAGGAAATCGAACCGGGTCGACTTGGTCCGGAAGAACGCCAGACTATGCCGGTCGATCATCCGGTAGCCGACCACCAGCAGAATCGCTCCCAGTGCGGCGATGGGCACCCAGGCCACCAGCGGGGCCAGCAGCAGGAAGACGACCAACGCCAGGGCGCCTTCGATCATTCCGGAACGGCGGGTCTGTGCGCCGCTGCTGACGTTGACCAGCGATGCGCCCATGGTTCCCGATCCGGGAATGCCGCCGAGCAGCGCCGCGCCTATATTGCCGAGGCCCTGGCCGATCATCTCCCGGTTCGAGTTGTGGTGGGAACAGGTCAGGGTATCGAGCACGACGCAGGTCTTGAGGGTGTCGATGGACAGCAGCGCCGCAAGGGAGAGCGCCGGCAGGAAAACGTTGACCAGGAGTACGGGGTCCCAGGCGTGCAGCGTGCTCACGTTGCGGCTGACGGCGTCCAGCAGATTGCCCTCGGGCAGGTTGAGCGGGCCGACGATGAACGGGTTGGCCCCGACCTGCCACAGGCTGTGATCGGCAAACCCCAGGCCCAGATACACCAGTATGCCGGTCAGCAGCGCGATGATCGCCGGCGGCGCGACACGGGTCAGGCGTGGCACGCCGATCATGGCGGCGATCACCGCACTGCCCACGATCAGGCTTTGCCAGTGCCAGGTGCCGGGATGCAGCAGCGCCTGCCAGAAGCCCAGATGCTCGGCCGCGCCCAGCACACGGGGCAGCTGATTGACGATGATGGTGATTCCAACGGCGGAGAGATAGCCGCTCACCACCGGGTAGGGTATGAATTTGATCAACTGGCCGATCCTGGCCAGGCCGAATCCGATCTGGAAGATGCCCGCCATAAGACCGATCAGCATCATCATCAGCAGAATCGTTACCGGTGCCGTCCCCTGCCGGACCAGTTCGATGGTCAGCGCGCCCATCAGCGCGGCGGCAGGAGCACAGGGCGCGGTGATCAGCCGGTCGGTACCGCCGAAGGCCGACGCAATCAGGCCGAGGGCCGTGGTTCCAAGGATGCCGGCCACGGCGCCCAAGGCGGCATAACTGCCGCCGAGAGGCGAAAAGATGGTGACGCCGAACGCGATGGCCGACGGCAATGCCACCAGCATCGCCGCGAGTCCTCCCCAAAGATCGCCGGTCCAGGGTTGAACCGCCTTGCCTGTTTCCATCTACTGCATCCTCATCGTGCGCGTTGGGCCATTGCCGCTGGCCACATGCATCATAGGCGAAATCTCTGGGTTTAAGGTTCAGTCCGGCCCGGCAGCGCTGGCTGGGCAGCGTTTTTCATGCGCCTGGTACCAGGATTGCCGAAACGGGATAGCCGCCAACTTTCTCCCCGAATAGATTCGCATCAAGGATGCCTCCTGCGATTGCAGGACACTCCAGGGTGATATGCGCTACATGCGGGCACTAGCGGCAACCAGCTTCCTGCCCGCCTACTGAATCTGCAGGAGAGATGAAATGAGTCAGGCAACATTGAAGCCCACGCTGAGCGCGTGGCACATGTGGGGGATCGCCGTCGGTCTGGTGATCTCGGGCGAGTATTTCGGCTGGAGCTACGGCTGGGACAAGGCCGGTACGCTGGGTTTCCTGGTGACCTCGGTGCTGGTCGCGGCCATGTACACCACCTTCATCTTCAGCTTCACCGAGCTGACCACCTCCATTCCGCACGCCGGCGGGCCGATGGCTTATGCCCGGCGCGCCTTCGGGCCGACCGCCGGTTACATCGCAGGCTTCGCCACCCTGGTCGAGTTCGTGTTCGCGCCGCCGGCCATCGCGATGGCGATCGGCGCCTACCTCAACGTCCAGTTTCCCGAGGTGAGCCCCAAGACCATGGCAGTCGGGGCCTATGTCGTGTTCATGACGCTCAACATCATCGGCGTGCAGATCGCCGCCACCTTCGAGCTGTTCGTCACCCTGCTCGCCATCGTTGAACTATTGGTGTTCATGGGCGTGGTCTCGCCCGGCTTCTCGTTCTCGAACTTCGTCGCCCACGGCTGGGCCGGCTCGGACAGTTTCGGTCCGCTCGCCCTGTCCGGGATCGTCGCGGCCATCCCGTTTGCGATCTGGTTTTTCCTCGCCATCGAGGGCGTGGCCATGGCGGCGGAAGAGGCCAAGGATCCGAAGCGAACCGTGCCCATCGCCTACATCGCCGGCATCCTGACCCTGCTGGTGCTGGCCTTCGGCGTGATGATCTTCGCCGGTGGCGTGGGCGACTGGAAGGCGCTGTCCAACATCAACGATCCCCTGCCCCAGGCCATGAAACTGGTGGTCGGCGCCAATAGCGGCTGGCTGCACATGCTGGTCTGGATCGGCCTGTTCGGCCTGATCGCCTCCTTCCACGGCATCATCCTCGGCTATTCGCGCCAGATCTTTGCCCTGGCCCGTGCCGGCTACATGCCCAAGTATTTTGCCGCCGTGCACCCCACCTTCAAGACCCCGCACCGTGCCATCCTGGCCGGCGGCGTAGTCGGAATCGCGGCCATCTACAGCGATGAACTGCTCAGCTTCGGCGGCCAGAGCCTGACCGCCAACATCGTCACCATGTCGGTGTTCGGCGCCATCGTCATGTACATCATGTCGATGCTGAGCCTGTTCAAGCTGCGCAAGAAGGAACCCACGCTGAGCCGGCCCTTCCCGGCCATGGTGTACCCGCTGTTCCCGGCCGTGGCGCTGGTGCTGGCGGTGATCTGCCTGATCACCATGATCTACTACAACCAGCTCCTGGCCATGCTCTTCGCTGGCCTGCTGGCGCTCGGCTATGGCTACTTCCTGACCACAAGGGTGCGTCGCGAGGCGGCCGAGGACCATATCCTGCGCGGGCCGTTCGAGACCATGGCCGAAGAGATCGGTGCTTACGAGGCCAACAAGGCGTGAGCTACCGGCACAGCGTCGGCCAGGAGTCCTATGTCTTTCGGGATTTGAAGGATCTCCTGGCCAAGGCCACTCCCGCGCGCTCCGGCGATTACCTCGCCGGGGTGGCCGCCGGCAGCTATGCCGAGCGCGTGGCGGCCCGGATGTGCCTGGCCGAGGTTCCGCTGAAACGCTTTCTGGAGGAAGTGCTGATCCCCTACGAAAGCGACGAGGTGACCCGCCTCATCTTCGACACCCACGACGCTTCGGCTTTTTCTGAAATCTCCCACCTCACCGTGGGCGATTTCCGCAACTGGCTGTTGTCCGATGCCGCCGACGAGGCCGCACTGGCCCGCGTCGCCCCCGGCGTCACGCCGGAAATGGCGGCGGCGGTGAGCAAGCTGATGCGCAACCAGGACCTGATCCTGGCCGCGCGCAAATGCCGCGTGACCACCGCCTTCCGTAACACCATCGGCCTGCCTGGCCGGCTCTCGGTGCGGCTGCAGCCCAACCACCCGACCGACGACCCGCGCGGCATCGCCGCTTCGGTGGTCGATGGCCTGCTCTACGGCGCCGGCGACGCGGTGATCGGCATCAATCCCGCCAGCGACAGCCTGCCCGCGCTGACCGAGCTGTATTACCTGCTCGACGAATTCATCCGCGGCTTCAACATTCCCACCCAGTCCTGCGTGCTGACCCACGTCACCAACCAGATCCAGCTGATGGAAAAGGGTGTGCCGGTCGACCTGGTGTTCCAGTCCGTCGCCGGCACCGAGCAGGCCAATCGCGGCTTCGGCATCTCGCTGTCCATCCTGGACGAAGCCTACCAGGCGGCCCGGTCGCTCGGTCGCGGCACGTTGGGCGACAACGTCATGTACTTCGAGACCGGGCAGGGCTCGGCCCTGTCCGCCAACGCCCACCACGGCGTCGACCAGCAGACCTGTGAGGCGCGCGCCTACGCCGTCGCCCGCCGGTTCAAGCCGTTGCTGTCCAATACCGTGGTCGGCTTCATCGGCCCCGAATACCTGTTCGACGGCAAGCAGATCGTGCGCGCCGGGCTGGAAGACCACTTCTGCGGCAAGCTCATGGGTGTGCCGCTCGGCTGCGACGTCTGCTACACCAACCACGCCGAGGCCGACCAGGACGACATGGACAACCTGATGACCCTGCTCGCCACCGCCGGCCTCACCTTCCTGATCGGCGTGCCCGGCGCCGACGACATCATGCTCAATTACCAGAGCACCTCCTTCCACGACGCACTCTACCTGCGCCGCCTGCTCGGCCTGAAACCGGCGCCAGAGTTCGAGCGCTGGCTGATGGAGATGGACATCGCCGACGGCGACGGCCGCATCCAGCCGATCCCGCCCAATCACCCCTTGCTGTCCGGCGGCCCACGCAATCGGCTCGCCGCCTGAATCGACCATGGCCGAACTTACCACCACCGACCCCTGGACCAACCTGCGCCGCTTCACGCGCGCCCGCATCGCCCTCGGCCGCGCCGGCGACAGCCTGCCGACCA
>JARLJM010000041.1 GCA_031291185.1 Parasulfuritortus sp.
ACCGCAACCAAACTATCCGCCCCCCTGATTCCGAAACATCGCAATCCTGACAATTGCGAAACTGCGGCTCGGGCATACATCCAGGAATAAGTCTGGCTAGGAATGGCGAACTCGCTCATGCGTGGCTCCGGCCATTCAGCAACAAGGGGAAAATCACTCGATATTGTTCTTGCCCAATCCATACAAGCAGAATGTCCCGTTACCTTTGGCAGACTTGCTTAATGCAAGATACTCAATGTTGAAAACGTTTGTGACGCAGACTGTTGGCGCCGAAGTTAAATTGAGCCACCGTGCCGACCAAGAATTGAGCCAGGGATGAAGGCCGACCGGGTGAGGGTCGGCTGTGGATAAGTGTAATGCTTTCTCTGGTTTTTGCCCTCCTTGATGTGAAGGTCTAGTCCGTCCGGATTTCAATCAAGTGGTGTGATCGGCCACCCCCGTGCGAGCTTGTTCTCTGGCCTTGATCCGTTTCCTGGCCTGGGTGCTGCTGTGCAGGAAGCGGTGGCTCTCATTGCCGGTCTCGACGATATGGCAGTGGTGCGTCAGTCGGTCCAGCAAGGCGGTCGTCATCTTCGCGTCGCAGAAGACGCTGGACCACTCGGCGAAGTCCAGGTTAGTCGTGATCATCACACTGGTGTGCTCATACAGCTTGGACAGCAAGTGGAACAGCAATGCCCCACCGGCCTGACTGAAGGGGAGATAGCCCATCTCGTCGAGGATGACCAGATCCATGCGCAGCAGACTGAGGGCAATCCGGCCGGCCTTGCCCTGCGCCTTCTCCTGCTCCAGGGCGTTGACCAGATCCACCGTCGAGTAGAACCGCACCCGCTTGCCGTGCCGGGTGATGCCGGCCACGCCGATGGCAGTGGCCAGATGGGTCTTGCCCGTGCCCGGCCCACCCACCAGGACCACGTTGTGCGCCAGATCGGTGAAGTCGGTCTCGGCCAATTGCAGAACCAGCTTCTGGTCCACGGGCGAAACCGCGAAGTCAAAGCCGGCCAGGTCCCGATGCACGGGGAACTTCGCCGAATGCATTTGGTGGCTAACCGAGCGGATCGCGCGATCCGTGGCCTCGGCCTGAAGCAAATGCTCGATCAGCCAACGAGAGGTGTCCAGCCCGGCGTGGGTGCCTTGTTCGACCAGGTCGAGCCAAGCGCCAGCCATGCCGTGTAACCGAAGTTGCTTTAGTTCGGCGTTGAGATCACGCATGGTCGATCTCCTCGGCGAGATCCAGTCCACGCAGGCGGTCATAGCGCGCCGTGTCCGCCAGCGGTGGCGTAGCGACCTGCAAGGTCGTCTCGGCATTCTCCGGTACAGGGGCCGCATTCAACCGGCTCAGCACGTTGATCACGTGCTCGCTGCTCACCCGGCCCGACGGTGGCCGACCTTCCAGCGCCAACTCGACGGCCACCAGGACGGCGTCCAGTCCCGCACTTGGAACGATGGCCAGCACTTGCGCCATGACCCGATCGCCACCTTGGTTACGCAGTAACGCACGACGCAACTGCTGCAGCGGTTCGGGCAGATCGGCAAATGGCGCCCCATTACGGAGTGCCCCCGGTTTCCGCTGCAAGAGCGGGATGTAGTGCTGCCAGTCATATTGGGTCTGGCCACGCTCGGCCCGAACATGCCGGGCGACGATAGCATCCCCCGCGACCATCACTACCTGATTCGGGTACAACCGTGAACTGACCATCTGCCCGGCCAATTCACACGGCACCGAGTACCGGCTACGAGACACCGACACCAGGCAGGTGCTGGTGACCCGCGAGGGATTCTCGACATAGCCATCGAACGGCTCGGGCATCGGCATCAAGTGCGACTGCTCGTGCTCCAGCATTTCGGCCACGGTGAACTGATCGTGATTGGGATGCTGAATAGCC
>JARLJM010000042.1 GCA_031291185.1 Parasulfuritortus sp.
AGGGAGGTGACTTCCAGGATGAAGTTCTTGCCGGTCTGATAGGCTACATAATCCCACTTCCCCTTGGGCTTGACGATCATGCGAGTCGATTTGCCCTGGGCGAAGGTTTCCACAGTTTGCGTCGGGGTGGCGAATTCACTGACATCCAGTCTGCGTTGCAGAGCCTGGGGCAGGCTGGTATTGAGGAAATCGACCTGGATTTCGGCACCTTTTTGCTTGATGTCGATACCGACCCCAGGGTCGGACAAATTGACCTCAATGCGACCTTCGCCATTATTGCCGCGTCGGAACGCAACATCGCGGATGTTGAATGTGGAACTGGTATCGGCGCTGGCAAAATGGGCCGGTGGTGTCGTGCCCGGAGTGGTCTGGGTGCCTTTCACGGCGATGAACAGGGTATTCTTGTCCTTGCGCAGGTCATAGGTGCTGGGACCGTTCAGATCGACTACGACACGGGTACGGTCGGCCGCATGGACGACGTTGTAGCCATGCACAACGCCTGAGTCGATGGTTTCGGAACGGCGCCCCATAGCGTTGTCGACATTGGGAAAGTCCAGGACGATACGGTGCGGATTGGTCGTAGAGAAATACATCGGCATGGCCGTGATGGCGTCGCTCAAGGTGATCTTGATGACTTGGCTATTGTCGGCGCCTTGACTGACGTTTACTGCTTCCAAGCTATTCGCCTGCGCAGGAATCGTAGTGATAAGGAAACCGACCACGGCGAGTGCCTTGAAGATTCGGGTCAGAGTCATGTGCGCCATATGCAACCTCAATTTGTTTAGTGTGTCCGGAGTGGTAGTGGTCACTTCGAGCCTTCTTCCGCCAGAGTCATGTTTGCCTTCGATTCGGCCCACTCACCGCTGCCATCCTGGACAAGTTCCTTGATTTCAAGGCTGTCATCGGTAATTTTGGTGATGGTGCCGAAGTTTTGCCCGATCCGGTTGCCTACCTGTACGGTATGCAGTGTGCCCTTTGGATCTTTTATGATGGCGCTCAATGGTTTGCCGGGGCGTGCCAGCGTGCCTACCATCCGCAGCGCGTCAAGCGGGAATTCTTCCAGTGGCTGCTTGGGCCGTCCGACATCCGGCTGTAGTCCGCCTTTACCGGTTGGCCGCAGGCTACGCGCCATGAATGGGTCTTGTAACTGGCCCTGCTGGTATTCAAAGGATTCTACTTGTTTGACTTCCGGGAGCGGTTCCATCTTACTCGCGCCATCCTTGCCAGTGGCGTCCATCCAGGCCCGTAAATCCGAGAACTCATCACTGCCGCAACCTGCAAGCAGTAAAGGAATAGCGAGTGTTGCTATCAGCAGTGCCCTCATTGCTTGCCACCCTTGTCTTTGCCGCTATCTTTCTTTTTCATCTCGCTTTCGTCCAGATATCGGTAAGTTCTGATGGTGGCATTCATGGTCAGTTTGCCATTTTTTCCCGGCTCAAGATTGATGTCGTGGATCGTGACAATGCGGGGCAACTTGGCGACATCGCTGACAAAATTGCCGAGATCGTGGTAACCCCCGTTCACCTTGATTGTTACTGGTAGCGTAGCGTAGAAATCAGAAGTGGCTTCGTTGCCGGGGCGGAACAAGTCGAATTCAAGCCCGCGTCCGATGCCGGCCTGGTTGATGTCGGCCAGCAGATTGTCCATCTCCGATTTGTTCGGCAATTGCCTAAGTAGAGCGGAGAGGGCCTTTTCCGTGTCGACAAGGCGCTGTTTGTAGGCTTCGTAGTTGATTGCCTGACGCTTTTTGGTTGTGTAGGTGTCGCGCAGTGTCTGTTCTTCCTGTTTGGCTGAGTTGAGGGTGTCCAAGGCGGGAGACCAGTCAACGTAGTAGCCAATGCCCATGATGAGCAAAATGATGAATCCAGCCATTACGCCTTTGACTGCTATAGGAGCCTGGGCAAGCTCCTTCATGTCGAGGCTATTGAGATCGGACAGGTTCATGGCGTACCTGCTTTGTTTTGAACTGCCGAACCAGAGGTGGGGGGCTGGGAGGCAGGGGGTTGAGTGGCAGTCGGGACAATTTGCTGTGCCTCGAGACTGAAAGCATTAACACGTTGTTTGTCCTGATCAGCGGATTGAACTTCAATCAACCGGGGGGCTGTCAGCCATTTGGATGCCTCAATGTTGCGCATCAGTGTGGAAACGCGGGCGCTTGATTGTGCAAAGCCGGACAGGGTCAGCTTGTCGCCTGCCTGTTTGACACTCTTGAGGTACATGCCGTCGGGTAACTGCCGGGCCAATTCGTCAAAAAGATGGACCATTTCAGCGCGGTTGACCTGAAGGGCCTCGACCACTTTCTTGCGGTCCAACAGTGCGTTGGTTTTTTCTTTTAGCTGAGCGATTTCCTTGATTTGTATGTCCAGCTTGGCAATTTCCTGTTTGAGGAAGTCGTTTCGCCGAGTCTGACTGTCTTGCATGCCGCTGATCATGATGTGCCCGAGGATGACGATGGCGAGTCCGGCCAACGCAGCCGATGCGATCAGGGCAACCAGCGCTTTTTGTTGTTGTGCCCGCTTCAGCTCGCGGTGGGGCAGCAGGTTTATGCGGATGGTGGTCATTCTGGATCAAACCTCCGCAAGGCCAGGCCGCACGCGACAAACAGTGACGGAGCGTCAATGGCCAGTTGTTTGGGCTTCACGAAACTGGAAACTGCCATTTTGGCGAAGGGGTTGGTGATAATGGTACTGGTTTGAGTCTTGTTGAAAACGGCTTCGTCCAGGCCGGGAACCAGCGAACCACCGCCGGCAAGCAAGATGTGGTCAACATGCTGCTGAGGCGATGATGCAAAGAACAATTGCAGGGCACGGGTAATTTCCTGCGCGGCTGAGTCGAGGAAGGGGCGTAGCACTTCTGCCTCGAAACTGTCAGGTAATAAGCCTTTGCATTTTGCGTCTTCGGCTTCTTCCCATGGCAGCCCAAACCGGCGGCTGATTTCCTGGGTCAGAATCTGCCCGCCAAAGGGATGTTCGCGCTGATACACAGGCTGATTGTCGTGCATGATGTTGACATGGGTTGTGGTGTGGCCAATGTCGACTATGGCAATCGTTTGTCCCTTGCCGCCGTTCGGGAACTGGAAGGAGACTTGGTCGAACGAGTGGAGTGTGGCATACGTGTCCACATCCATGATTACAGTCTTCAGGCCGGCGGATTCGGCAACAGCAACCCGCTCTTCGACTCGGTCCTTGCGTGTGATTACGACAAGAACTTCGTTATCAAGCTCACTGCGTGGGGAAGGGCCAAGTACCTGAAAGTCCAGAGTGACTTCTTCCATGGGGAAAGGCACGATCTGGTGTGCTTCCGATATGGCCTGGGTTTCAATATCGGCATCGCTGGCGTCCTGAGGTAGGATCAGCTTTTTGGCGGTGACAGCCGAGGCCGGAAGCGCCATGGCGATAGACCGGGTGCGCGTATTTAGCGCCTGCCAGGCCTCCCGCATCGCATTTTCGACCACCTCGGGTTTGGCCAAGCTGCCGTCAGTGACGGCCTCCCGCGGCAGGTGGGCAATGGAGTAGCGCTCGACCCTTCGGGAGCCATCGCTACTGACCCCGAGTTCAAGCATTTTTACCGCTGATGAGCTAATATCGACGCCGATCAACGGTTTGGTTCTGTTGGCAATAAACCCGAAATCCAAAATTTCCCTTTCACGCAGCCCTGTTAGCGCTGTTATTTAATAGTCTTCTAGAAATCCTAGCAACATCTGTTTTGACTATGCAACTTTATTTTTATCTGCCAGCGGATTCCTGATGGATATCCGTGGCTAATTGGATGAAGCCTGATTGGAGAAGGACCTGATGTTGACGCGTTGGTGGCATTACGTTTTTTTGGCCTTGGCGGGACTGTTTCTGGCGGCCACTGTGGTTACCAGCGTGGCCGCAGCACTGATCTATCCTTCTCTCCCCAGTTTGGAGGCGTTGACCGATTACAGGCCGAAAATGCCGCTGCGCATTTATTCCGAAGATGGCGGCCTGCTCGCCGAATTTGGCGAAGAGCGGCGATCTGTGGTCCATCTGAAAGATACGCCGCTGATTTTGCGCCAGGCCATCCTGGCTGCCGAGGACGAGCGTTTTTATGAACATGGAGGCGTCGATACACTGGGCGTGCTACGTGCGGCCCTGGCCAATGTGTTCTCTGGGGGGGCGAAGGAAGGGGCTTCAACGATCACCATGCAGGTGGCGCGAAATTTCTTCCTGTCTTCGGAAAAGACTTTCCGGCGCAAGCTGAACGAGGCCATGCTGGCCATCAAGATCGAACATACCCTGACCAAGGATCAGATCTTCGAGCTCTACATCAACCAGATTTATCTAGGCCAGCGAGCCTATGGTTTTGCTGCAGCCGCACGAACCTATTTCGGTAAACCGATTGGCCAGATCGATCTGGCCGAGGCCGCCATGCTGGCCGGTCTGCCCAAGGCGCCTTCCGCTTATAACCCGGTCGTCAATCCGATTCGGGCCCGGACCCGGCAGCTTTATGTGCTCGGACGGATGCACCAGCTGAAATTCATCACCGATGAGCAGTATGAACAGGCCAAGGCCAAGCGTCTGCATGTCCAGCATTCGGATCAGATGTATGAGACCGCTGCCAGTTATGTCGCCGAGATGGCTCGTCAGTATGCTTACCAGAAATATGGCGAGCAGGTCTATGTCAGTGGTATGAAGGTCTATACCACCATCCGCATGACCGAGCAGAAGGCGGCCGAAGACGCGGTGCGTGCCGGCGTGGTGGAATTCAATCGTCGCCGTGGCTATGCCGGCCCGGAAGCCCAGATTGCCTTGCCGGAAGGCGCCAAGAGAGATGCCGTCATCGAAGACGCGCTGAGTCGTGACGATGTCAACGGCCTTGTGCCGGCGATCGTGATGGCGATCGACAAGAGCCGGATCCAGGTGCGTCTACGTGGGGGCGAGCTGATCGATCTGGGCGCCAGCGAGCTGAAATTCGCCCGCAATGCCCTGTCCGCCAAGACCCCTGTGGCCCATCGGCTTCAGGTCGGCTCCGTGGTGCGGATCGTGCAACTCGGCAAGGGCCAGCCCTGGCAACTTACCTATTTGCCCACGGTTGAGTCTGCGCTGGTTGCATTGGCACCCAGTACTGGAGCAATTACCGCACTGGTGGGTGGTTTCGATTACACACGCAGTCAGTTCAATCATGTGGTGCAGGCATGGCGCCAGCCTGGGTCATCATTCAAACCGTTTATTTATTCGGCCGCGCTGGAACGGGGCATCACCCCTGCCACCGTCTACGACGATGGGCCGATCAGCATCCCGCCCGAACAGACCGGCGGGCAACCCTGGGAGCCCAGGAATTACGACGACGAGCATGATGGTTTGATCACGGTGCGTACGGCGCTGACCCGATCCAACAACCTGGCATCAATCCGTTTGCTGCAGGCGACCGGAACTGATTTTGCCCAGCCCTATGCCCTGAAGTTCGGCTTTACGCCGGAGCGGATTCCGCCTTATCTGACAATGGCGCTGGGGGCGGGCGAGGTGACGCCGTTGCAGTTGGTCCGGGCATACGCCGCCTTTGCCGATGGCGGGATGCAGCCCAAGCCTTATTACCTGGAGCGGATCACGGATCAGAACGGCAAGCTGCTGGAGAGTTTCCAACCGGCACCTGCCGAACGGGTGATAGATGCCCGCAACGCCTACATCATGACCAGCATGATGCAGGACGTGGTACGCAAGGGTACGGCCGCGGCGGCGGCCAAGCTTGGCCGTGCCGATCTGGCGGGGAAGACCGGGACTACCAACGATCATCGTGATGCCTGGTTCGCGGGGTTCAACAGTCAGCGCGTAGCGGTTGCCTGGGTCGGCTATGATCAACCCAAGCCGCTGGGGCCGGGCGAAACCGGCGCGCGTGCCGCGCTGCCGATCTGGATGCGCTACATGGCAGTTGCATTGCGTGGGAGCCCTGATACGCCGTACGCCGTGCCGGATGGTGTCGTGACCATGAATGTCGATCCGACGACCGGCACGCCGGTATCGGAGGGAGGCATTCCCGAGCATTTCCTGCAGGAGTTCACGCCGAGGACAGTGGGCTCGTCAGGTGGTCTGAGTGATATTTTTTCGGGCGCCTCGTCCGGGCCTCAGCCTGTCAATCCGCCAGCAACCGTGCCTGCAGGCAAGATCGAAACAAAGCCTGTAATCACTCCGGCAAGTCAGCCTGCGAGCAAAGCCAAGGCGCCACTCATTACCTTGCCAGGCACACAGGCGGGAGGATTGCCCGGTGTCCCGTGATGGTCCGCGCAACCATCAGTTGCGGCAGCGCATTGCCCAACTGGCGGCACAGCTCATGGCCGAACATGGCATCCGTGATCACGCACTGGCCAAGCGCAAGGCCGCCCGGCAATTGGGCGTCACCGCCGCCAGCATCCTGCCCGGCAACGAGGAAATCGACGAAGCGCTCAAGGCGTATCTCACCCTTTTCGAAGCCGACTCGCATGAGCAGGACCTCAACACGCTGCGTCGGCAGGCGGCCGATGTCATGGATGTGCTGGCCCGGTTTCACCCCGTGCTGACTGGCGCGCTGGCGCAGGGGGCGGCGTCACGTCATTCAAATATTGAACTGGAGGTGTATTCCGACTCCAGCAAGGAGTTCGAGCAATTTCTGCTGAACGCGGATATCGCTTTCAAGTCTGAGGAGCGGCGCAGCGGGTCCTTCTTTATCTTGTTCGCGGAGCCGGTCGATGTGGAGGTCCGTATCCTGCCGGTCCAGAACCTGCAAAGTGCGCCCCGGTCTTCGGGTGATGCGCGGCGCCGGGTGACGACCGAGCAACTCCTCCAGTTGATTGCGGCCGATGCGGTTGCCGGCCCGGCAGACTGAAGCCGGTTGCTCAAGGTATGATTTGCAAAACGTGGCTGCCGAATTAGAAATCAAGGGAAGAAATGAAAATCGATATCTGCAATCCCGATGAGATTGAACGCTTCAAGATCGATCATCCGGGAGAAATCGAGCGAATACTCTCCAGCGTGATGGCCAAGAAGGCCCTGGTCACCGCGTATAGCGAAAACAATCGGGATTTTCTGGTTACTTCGCTGGCTGCCGTGGATATGCCGGGCAAGGCGATCTATTTCGGCGCGGGCAACGACGCTGCATTGAACCAGGCGCTGGTTGCCAGTCATGAAGTTTCCTTCAATACCGCCCACGACCAGGTCCGTGTCCTGTTCACCACGCCGGGTTTGACCCTGACCACGCTGGCCGGCGAGCAGATGCTGAAGGCGCCGATGCCTGCCGAATTGCTACGCTTTCAGCGCCGTGAGTATTACCGGTTGCCGACGCCCATGGCCAAACCGGTCAAATGTCTGATCGAAGTGAAAGACAGCGTCCTGGAAACTACCGTGCGCGATATCAGCATTGGTGGCATCGGCGTGCTGGCCTACACCGAAGACCTGGGCCTGCACGAAGGCGATACCTATCACGGCTGTCGCTTGTCCCTGCCGGATGCCGGCAGCTATCTGGTCAGCCTGCATATCCGGATGATCTACGAGCCGGTTGAGAAGAATGGCATCGTGACCCGCCGGCTCGGCTGCCAGTTCATTGACCTGGCGCCGAGCGTCGAGACGGATATTCAGCGCTACATCATACGGGTCGAACGGGAACGCCGGGCCAGCGCGTTTTAATTGGCCTTCAACCAGCGGGCAGCGTCCAGTGCGTAGTAAGTCAGCACCGCATCCGCGCCGGCGCGCTTGAACGACAACAGGCTTTCCAGCACGCAGGCCCGTTCGTTCAGCCAGCCGTTCAGGGCGGCGGCCTTCAGCATGGCGTACTCACCGCTCACCTGATAGACGAAGGTCGGCGCCTTGAAGGTCTGCTTGATGTTGCGGACCACATCAAGATAGGGCATGCCTGGTTTGACCATCACCATGTCGGCGCCTTCTTCCAGGTCCAGTCCCACTTCCCACAAGGCTTCATCGGTATTGGCAGGGTCCATCTGGTAGGTGTACTTGTTGCCAGCGCCCAGATTCGCAGCCGAACCCACCGCGTCCCGGAATGGCCCGTAGAAGCTGGAGGCATATTTTGCGGAATAGGCCAGGATGCGGGTGTGGATGAAGCCGGCTGAATCCAGCGCGTCACGGATGGCATGGATGCGGCCGTCCATCATGTCCGACGGGGCGACGATGTCGGCTCCGGCCGCAGCGTGACATTCGGCCTGGCGGGTCAGCACGGCGATGGTTTCATCGTTCAGCACATAACCGGCTTCGTCGATCAGGCCATCCTGGCCGTGGCTGGTATACGGATCCAGGGCGATGTCGGTGATGATGCCCAGGTCTGGAAAGCGGGTCTTGAGAGCCGCTACTGTGCGAGGGACGAGTCCTTTGGGGTTGTAAGCCTCCTCGGCGCCCTCGGACTTGAGCGGGGTGTCGATCACCGGAAACAGGGCCAGGGCGGGGATGCCCAGTTTCAGGCACTCCTCGGCGACGAGGCAGAGCCGGTCCAGGCTCAGCCGCTTGACCCCGGGCATGGAGACGATGTCTTCCTCGCGGCCTTCGCCATCGAGGACAAAAACCGGAAGGATCAGATCGGCGCTGGTGAGCACGGTCTCCCGCATCAACCGGCGGGAGAAGATGTCATGACGCATGCGGCGCATGCGTTTGCGGGGGAAACTGGATAGATCGAACATGGTTGCCCTTCAAAAACGGATCGTCAAAAAAATCTACCTAAAGAAATTACGGTGCCGGGAACTTCTTTGCAATACGAAAAGTCTATTTGCCAGACGGTCCCCTTCGTCTCCCGCTTCACTCCCTGAGCGGGTGCTCCGACGCAAAGTTGGAGCGATATTCGCCCGGCTCTCATCCCCTTGAGCCGGGTTTTTTTTGTCCGTCTTCCGGCGTTGCCGGTTTGCTTGCCGGGACGCCGAGCCAGCCGCGAATGACGGCCTCGGCCTCGTCGACGCCTGTTCTCTTCAGGCTGGAAAAGAGTTGGATCGTTCCGGGCATGCCCAACTCGGCCAGTTGCGCCTGGGCCTTGCGCAAGGTGCTCAGCCCATCGCTGCGGGTCAGCTTGTCGGCTTTCGAGAGCAGGATGTGCAGTGGCTTGCCGGTGACCCTGAACCATTCCAGCAGGTGCAGATCAAGGTCGGTAAAGGGATGGCGCGAATCCATGATCAGGACCAGTCCGGAAAGCTGTGGACGCGATTCCAGATAGCCGCCGATCAGGTTTTGCCAACTGCGTTTCTGTTCCAGCGGGGCGCGGGCGAAGCCATAGCCGGGCAGGTCGACCAGGAAACGCTGGTCGGCCACGCGGAAGAAGTTCAGATGTTGGGTCCGGCCCGGCATCTTGCTGACGAAGGCGAGGCGCTTGTGATGGGCGATGGTGTTGATCGCACTGGATTTTCCGGCATTGGATCGACCGGCGAAGGCGACCTCGGCCAGGCTGTCCATCGGCAATTCGGCGATCCGGGCCACGGTAATATGAAAAGAGGCGTTCAACACGGTCAATGTTCCTTAGGATTTGGCAGCCGGCAGCGAATATCGCTAAAATGGCAAAGTTCATTTGTCCCGAAAGAATAACAGGAGCCTTAACGATGAAACACTTTGTCGTGTTGTTGAGCAGTCTCGTCGTGGCGAGTCATGTCTGGGCCGATGCCCCCGCAACCGCCGCAAAGGGCGATGCGACCAAAGGCAAGGTCATTGTCGACAATGTTTGTGGCGCCTGCCACGGACCGGATGGCAACAGCACTGCGCCCATCTACCCCAACCTGGCTGGCCAGTATCCCGAATACATCAACAAGCAGCTGACCGAGTTCAAGGCCGGCGCACGCAGAAATGCCACCATGGCTCCGAACGCGGCCAAGCTGAGCCCCGAAGACATGCTCAACGTGGCGGCCTATTTCTCGGCTCAGCAGCCCAAGTTCCACCTGGCCAAGGATCCCGAACTGGTCGCTGAAGGCCAGAAACTCTACAAGGGCGGCAACCCCGGCAGCGGCGTGCCCGCCTGTGCTTCCTGCCATGGCCCGACTGGTGCCGGCATCCCGGTTCAGTTCCCGCATCTGGCTGGCCAGCATGCCAAGTATGTCCAGATCCAGCTGCATAATTTCCGCAGCGGCGACCGGACCAATGACGGCGGCAAGATGATGGAAATCATTGCACGCAAGCTGACCGATCAGGAAATGCGCGCTGTAGCCGAGTACATCTCCGGCTTGCGTTGATCAGCCCGGAGGCTGTAGAAAAAGGCGGCTGCTAGCCGCTTTTTTCATTTCAGCAAGGCCAGATCAGCCAGGATGGGGCTGGTTACCGGCTCGATCTTGCGTCGCATTAGCGAACCGATGGCTGTGCTGCGGGCGAAAATGGGGTTCGTCAGGGTTGAACTGACCTGGGCCAGCCGGGTTCGCGCATCGACATTACCCTCCTGCCCGGAAGTCGAGAAATGGCGGCCGATGGCGTCCAGGGTACGGGTAACCACTTCCTGGGTTTCGGGGCGGTTGAGGATGTCGATACACGCCTCGACAAACTGCTGTTCTGTCAGGCCGTCCGGACACATTTCCAGAAACGCCACGTAATAACTGTTCTGACGCTTGCCCCGTCTCCAGGTGGCCTCACGCTGGTCCGGACTGAGTGTGCCTGCGTAAAGCAGTACCGCTACCGTGTCCATGATCGCCAGATGCTCCTCCTGCAGGAAGGGGAGATGCTCGACCAGGAATTCGGTCAGTATGGCTCCCATGCGCCCCTTGGCCACTGCCTCGCGCATCAGCATCAGGCGTGCGTTCTCGATGGTCGGCATGGTCCACCAGGCGTAGCCGGCGATGGTGTCGGTGAGCGCGGGCGAATGGACCACGGCAATCACCGCCTCGGGTTCGCCGATCAGCAGCAGGTGGCCGAGGTTGTCGCTTTCTACCTGACCGTGCCGGGTCCAGCGCGACAGGTAGACCGGGTAGCCGCCTGGCGAGCCGAGGGCGTGGCCGGACAGGTGTTCGCGCAGGATGCGGAAGTACTTGTCCGGCCGGCAGTTCGGGTGCAGGGGCATCGATGCCTCGCCTTCGCCGAGCAGTGCGTGCAAGGTCAGGTTCGGCTCGTCGATGCGGATCGCCTTGATATCCTGCGCCAGCAGGACATTGAGCCGGAACTGGTCCTCTGGGCTGAGTTCGTCCATCAGCCAGCCAGTCTGTCGAAGCATTTGCGCGCGGCGGCGGCGGTGGCGTCAATGTCGGCGTCGGTATGCGCAGCCGAGACGAAGCCGGCCTCGAAGGCAGAGGGTGCCAGGTAGATGCCTTCCAGCAGCATCAGGTGGTAGAAGCGGTTGAAGGCCTCCTTGTCGCAGGCCATGACCTCGGCGTAGCTGGTCGGGCATTTGGCGCTGAAGTAGAGACCGAACATGCCGCCGACGCTCTGGGCCGAGAAGATCACGCCAGCATCCTTCGCGGCCGCAGTCAGGCCGTCAACCAGACGCTGTGTTTTTGCGTTCAGTGACTCGAAAAAGCCGGGCGCGGTGACCTTCTTCACCGTGACCAGACCGGCCGCCACGGCGACCGGGTTGCCCGACAAGGTGCCGGCCTGGTAGACCGGGCCGGTGGGGGCCAGTTTATCCATGATCTCGGCCTTGCCGCCGAAGGCGCCGACCGGCATGCCTCCACCGATGACCTTGCCCAGCGTGGTCAGGTCTGGAATTACGCCGTACAGTCCTTGGGCGCACTTGGGGCCGACCCGGAATCCGGTCATGACCTCGTCCAGAATCAGCACTGCGCCGTGTTTTGTGCAGTTGTCGCGCAAGGCTTGCAGGAAACCGGGCGCGGGTTTGATCAGGTTCATGTTGCCGGCCACCGGTTCGACGATGACGCAGGCGATCTCATTGCCGCGTTCGGCGAACACCTGGTTCACCTGTTCGATGTCGTTGTAGTCCAGCACCAGCGTGTGTTTGGAGGTGTCCGCAGGCACGCCGGCCGAGCTGGGCGAACCAAAGGTCAACAGTCCCGAGCCGGCCTTGACCAGCAGGCTGTCGGCGTGGCCGTGATAGCAGCCTTCGAACTTGATCATCAGGTCGCGCCCGGTGTAGCCGCGAGCCAGGCGGATGGCGCTCATGGTAGCTTCGGTGCCGGACGAGACCAGACGCACCTTGTCCATGCCGGGCAGCCAGCCGGTCAGGAATTCCGCCATCTCCAGTTCCTTGGCGGTGGGGGCGCCGAAGGACAGGCCTAGGGTTGCGGTTTCCTGCACGGCATGGACGGTCTCCGGATCGGCATGGCCGAGAATCAGCGGACCCCAGGAGCCGACGTAGTCGAGATAGCTTTTGCCGTCGGCATCCCAGACCCGGCTGCCCTGGCCCTTCTCGAAGAAGCGCGGCGTGCCGCCCACCGAGCGGAAGGCACGCACCGGCGAATTGACGCCGCCGGGGATGCATTTCTGGGATTGCTCGAATAACTGGTCGTTGCGGGAGGTCATGGTTATCTGTTCTCGAAAAGTTGGCTGAAGGCGCGGCTGGTGCGCTCCGGATCGGGGCTATTGTAAACGGCGCTGATCACCGCGAGCAGGTCGGCGCCGGCTGAAACCAGTGGTGCGGCGTTGTCCAGGGTGATGCCGCCGATGGCGCATACCGGCCTGCCGGTGGCGGCCTTGGCGGGCGCGATCAATGCGGTGTCCGCCCGCCTTGCTTCGGGCTTGGTCGGGGATGGGAAGTAGCTGCCGAAGGCGACGTAGTCGGCCCCGGCCAGCGCGGCGGCTTGGGCCAGTTCGAGGCTCTGATAGCAGGACGCGCCGAGGATCGGGCCGGGGCCGAGCCGGGCGCGTGCCGCAGTCAGGTCGCTATCGTCGCCGCCGAGGTGAACGCCGTCGGCCTCGCAGCCCAGGGCCAGGTCGAGGTCGTCGTTGATGATAAGCAGGGCGTCGAAGCGCCGGGTCAGACCGCGCAGGGCGACCGCCTGTTCGTCGCGGTGGCAAGGCGTGGCGGTCTTGTTGCGATACTGCACGACGCGGCAGCCGCCGCGCAGGATGGCTTCGGTGGTTGCGATCAGCCGGGTCGAGTCATGCCAGTCGGGTGTGATCGCGTACAGCCCTTCAAGCTTCGCGCCAATCAAGTTTCATCAGCCTCTTCGCGCGCCCAGAACAGCCGGTCCGGAATGTGCTGGCCCATGCCCAGGCGGTAGCCGGTGCGCAAGGCCTCGTAGGTAAATTCCTGGGCAGCCTTGACGGCTTCGTCAATGCTCAGGCCCTGGGCCAGCAGGGCGGCGATGGCCGAGGCCAGGGTGCAGCCGGAACCGTGATAGCTGCCCGGCAGGCGGTCCCAGTCCAGGCTCTGCATGCGGCCGCTTTCGGAGTACAGAATATTGGTGACCTGGGCCGTTTGTTCGTGCGAGCCGGTAATCAGGACATATTCGCAGCCAAGGTCGATCAGCCGGGCGGCGCATTCGTCCAGGTCCGGGTCGTCCTCATCCTCCATCGTGTCGTCCTCGACCAGGCGGCGGGCTTCTATGCTGTTCGGCGTGATCAGCGTGGTCTGCGGCAGCAGAAGATCGCGCATGGCGTAGATCAGTTCTTCGGTCGCCAGTTCATCGCCCCGCCCCGAAGCCAGGACCGGGTCCAATACCAAGGGGATGTCCGGGTAGTCGGATACGATCTCGGCAATGGCGGCGACGATTTCGACGCTACCGATCATGCCGATCTTGAATGCCGCCACCGGCATGTCCTCCAGGACACAGCGGGCCTGGTCCGTGATCCAGCCAGCGTCCAGCGGAAGAAAGTCCTCCACGCCCACCGTGTCCTGTACAGTGATGGCAGTGACCACCGAGAGCGGATGGCAGCCCAGGCTGGCCAGGGTCATCATATCCGCCTGCAGGCCGGCGCCTCCGGTGGGATCCGTTGCGGCGAAGACAAGGACAGTGGGGAGTTGTGGAGACATGGAATGGTGTCTTATGGTACAAATGGTAGGTACGTCAATTATCCCATAAGTACGCTCCTTCACAGGGGGGCTTGGAACGTGGTTTGCGCAGGGCAGCTGTAGCTTATCCGCTGAACATGGAGGCTGTGGAAGTGTTGGAAACACAAGGCGAAAACCTGAAGGGCGCCAGGGTGATGGTGATCGATGACAGCAATACGATCCGGCGTAGCGCAGAGATATTCCTCCAGCAGGCGGGTTGCGAAGTCATTCTGGCCGAGGACGGTTTCGACGCCCTGGCCAAGATCACCGACCACCGTCCCGATCTGATCTTTGTCGACATCATGATGCCCCGTCTGGATGGTTACCAGACCTGCGCCCTGATCAAGAAAAACAGCCGCTATCGCGATACTCCGGTGATCATGTTGTCCAGCAAGGACGGCCTGTTCGATCGTGCGCGCGGCCGGCTGGTCGGCTCCGATGAATACCTGACCAAACCCTTTTCCAAAGATGCCCTGCTGGCTGCGGTGAGTCGTCACCACGGCAAGCCGGCGAACTGATGCCCGGAGTACGCGAAATGCCGATTAAGAAGGTGCTGGTGGTGGACGACTCTCCCACCGAACGCTATTACCTGGTCGATATCCTGCGCAAGAATGGTTTTCTGGTCGAGACCGCTGAGAACGGCGATGAAGGCATCGTCAAGGCCAAGGCGCTGAGGCCCGATCTGATCCTGATGGATGTCGTGATGCCCGGGGTCAATGGATTCCAGGTTACCCGGATACTTTCCAGGGACGAAATCACCAAGGATATTCCGGTGATCATGTGTACCTCAAAAGGTCAGGAAACGGACCGGGTCTGGGGCATGCGCCAGGGAGCTGTCGCGTATCTGGTGAAACCGATCGTGGCCGAAGACCTGATCGGCAAGATTCAAGGGCTGGGGTGAGATCAGGATGGACGAACGGATCAATCTGCGTGAATTTCAGGCCAGGCTTGCAGATCGTCTGAAAACGGTTGCCGAACAGCCGGGTGAAGCCTCCAAACTGGGCTTCATGGCGGCGGACGGTTACTGGCTGGTCAGTCTCGACCAGGTCAGCGAGGTAGTGACCGTGCCCCGTCTGGCTCGCGCGCCATGGACCCAGTCCTGGTTCCTCGGGGTGGCCGGGGTGCGCGGCACGATTTACGGCTGCACGGATTTGGCCGCATTCCTGGGGCTGAAGACCGGTGAGCCTCGTGATGAAATCCGTCTGCTGTTGGTAAATCCCCGGTTTGGCGCGCACGCGGCTTTCAGGATCGATCAGGCGCTGGGGCTGAGAACGACCTCCGGCATGCGTCGTTTGCCGGCTGGCCCGGCTGGCGCGCCCTGGGATGTGGCGAGCTTCGAGGATGGTGATGGCGTGATCTGGCGGGAAATCAGTTTCGACCGCTTGCTGGCGGAACCCAGGTTCCTCCAGGTGGCGGCCTGATTGGGGAATAAACACAACATGGATCAGGAGAAATAAGCCATGGGGAATGACCGGTTGAACACGGCTGACCGGCGTGAAGGCAAGGCGGGATTGGGGGCCTGGTTATCGGGTATGCAGGACAGTCTGTTGGCATTGGATCCGGCCAAGGTGCCGATCCTGAAGGGCATGTCGGTCGAAAAGCGTTACCAGACGCTGGTTCTGGGCATGATCGTGTCCGTCCTGCTGACCGTAGTGTTCATGGTGCTATATGTGGTCCAGCTTGGCCACAAGAGTGGCTATATCGAGGTTGCCTCCAACCTCCAGATGCAGTCCCAGCGGTATTCCAAGAATGCGCAACTTGCGGTCATGGGCAACAAGATGGCGTTCACCCAGTTGAAACAGAGCCAGCAGTCCTTCGCCTCCGGTCTGTCCACGCTGATTGATGGCGGAAATGGTCTGCCCTCCGCTCCTGCCTCCATGCAGGGCGATCTGGCCAGTGTCCAGAAGCGCTGGGATACCTCCCGCAAGGATATCGATACCCTGCTGACGCAGCAGGAGGCCTTGCAGGCCTTGAATCAGGCCATTGTCCAGATCAACGACCAGGAGGCCAGGCTGGCAGAACTCGCGGAACGCGCCGGCGGCGGGGGGAAACTGGATCTCTGGTCTCAGCGGATGGCCAAGAACGCCAATGAACTTCTGGCCAGCGACACCATCAAGCCGGAGGTCGCCTACCAACTCAGCCAGGACATGCAGAGCTTTGCCGAGGCGCAGAATGGCATGGCCGGCAGTGATGAATTGAAGGCCGCGTTTGCGGGCTTCCAGGGGGCGGTCGACAAAATCCTGAAAGACCTGCCCAAACTGGTGGAAGCCAAGCGCGCTGCACGCGAACTGTTCGATGAAAGCGAACAGATGCTGACCATGACCGCCAGACTGGCCGAGGATTTCAAGTCTTCCAACCCGTCGATGTATCTGGCGCTGTCCCTGATCTTTGGCCTGCTGGCATTGCTCAGCCTGGTCATGCTGTCGCTGGTCAATGTGGCGGAATCGAGGGAACGGGCTGAACTGGCGACGCGGGAACAGGATGGGGCGGCGAAGGAGAACCGGCGCAACCAGGAGGCCATTCTGCGGTTGCTGAATGAAATGGGCGACCTCGCCGAAGGCAACCTGACGGTACGCGCAACCGTGACCGAAGACATCACCGGCGCCATTGCCGACTCGGTCAACTTCGCCATTGAAGAACTGCGCAACCTGGTCGACAACGTGTCCCGCGCGGTGATCCAGGTCACCCAGGCGACCGACGATGCCAAGAGCATGTCCCAGGAGATGCTGGCCGCTTCGGAACGGCAGGCTGAGGAAATCGGGCGCACCACCGAATCGGTGAACTTCATGTCCGAATCGGTCAACAATGTGTCCAAGAATGCGGCCGACTCGTCGCTCGTGGCTGAGCAATCGCTTGAATTCGCCCGCAAGGGCGGCGATTCGGTGCGAAACGCCATCGCCGGCATGAACTCCATTCGCGACCAGATTCAGGAAACCTCGAAACGGATCAAGCGGCTGGGCGAGTCCTCCCAGGAAATTGGCGAGATCGTGGAGCTGATTTCCGACATTACCGAACAGACCAACGTGCTGGCCCTGAACGCGGCCATCCAGGCGGCAGCGGCCGGCGAGGCGGGTCGCGGCTTCTCGGTGGTGGCTGAGGAAGTGCAACGCCTGGCCGAACGCTCCGGCCAGGCCACCCGACGCATCGGCGCCATCGTCAAAACCATCCAGACCGACACGCAGGACACCATCAACGCGATGGAAACCAGTACCCGCGGCGTGGTGGAAGGGGCGGTCCTGTCCGATACGGCCGGCCGCGCCCTGCAGGATATCGAATCGGTGTCGGAAAAACTGGCCGGCCTGATCCAGAATATTTCCGACGGTACCCGCGAGCAGGCGGACGTCGCCGCCCGGATCGCCGGCAATATGCGGCAGATTCTGGAACAGACCCAGCAGGCCTCCGAAGGGACGCGCAAGAGTGCGGACTCGATCGGTCAGCTTACTGTGCTGGCCGACGAGTTGCGCGTGTCGGTCTCGGGCTTCACTCTCTAATTAACAGAAGGGAACGCAGCGCGTGGAGAATCTGAGCAATTTCGACCTGGGGCCACTGACCTGGGTCAAGGCCGAAATCGACAACGCCTTCCACTCTGCGAGCACGGCGCTGGAGTCCTGGAATGGGCACGATACAGTGCCCTTGCGTGAGGCGGCGACCTATCTGCACCAGGTCTCCGGCGCCTTGCAGATCGTCGATCTGCAAGGTGTCTACCAGGTCGTCAATGCGACAGAAGGTTTGCTGGCCGACATGCAGGTCAAGGCAGATCTGTGCAATCAGGATTCCAGCCGCATCGTACTGACCTCGATCAAGGCGTTGCGCAGCTATCTGGATGGTCTGATGGCGGGCGGGCCCAATAACGAATTGCTCCTGAATCCGGTCTACTCCGAGATTCAGACCCGGCGCGGCGGCGAAGCCCCGTCACCCAGCGACCTGTTCCGCCCCGACCTGGGCGCGCGAGCCAAGCGCCCGAGCCCTGAGTCGCCCATGGATGACCGGGCACTGGCGCGAGCTATCCATTCAGTGCGGTCCCGCTATCAGAAGGGCTTGCTCCAGATACTGCAAAACCGGGATCGCCAGTCCGGCCTGCAGTCGATCGGGCAGGCGGTGCGTGAAATCGAGTCGCTGGCGCCCGGTGCGGCGCAGTACACCTTCTGGTGGGCGGCTGGCGGTCTGGTCGAAGCTCTGCTCGATGGCCGGCTGGAGCCGGATATCTGGGTCAAGCGCGCACTGGGTCGGCTCGACCTGCAGATGCGCCGGTTGTCCGAAGGGTCCAAGCAACTGGCCGATCGTCTGTTCCGCGATGTGCTCTTTTTCCTGTCCCAGGACAGCGCAATCACCGGCCGGGCGGCCGAAGCGCGCGAACTATTCGAACTGGAACGCTACCAGGTGCTCAAGTCGTCCGGCTTGAATGAAACGGAAGTCGACGTCCTCCAGCCGCGCGTCAACGCCTTGCGCGATGCGATCAATGCCACGAAGGATCAATGGCTGAGGCTGTGCGCCGGCCGCCAGGATAGTCTGGAACCGCTCAAGAGTGCGGCGAAGCAGGTATTGGATTGCGTGAACGAGTTGCCCCCGGGGCCCCTGTCCGAACTGGCCGGCTCGGTTCGGGATGCGGCCAACGCTACGGTCAGCAGCAAGGAGGCGGCACAGAACGAGGCCCTGCAGCTGGAAATGGCCACGGCCCTGTTGCTGCTCCAGCACGGGGCCGAAAGCTACTTCAACCTGGGCCACGATTTTGCCGATCTGGCTGGCGTGCAGGCACGTCGCCTGCAAGCTGCCCAGGCTGGCGAGTACGAACTGTCCGGCAAGTCCAGCATGCCGTTGCTGGACCAGATAGCCCGCCAGGCGCAGGAAAAGCTGCTCATGGCCCAGGTGACCCGTGAGATTCAGACCAACCTGCATCAGGTCGAGGAAATCCTCGACAGGTTCTTCCGAAACCAGAGCGAGCGGGCCAATCTGCCCATGGTGCCGGGATTGCTGAAACAGATTCAGGGCGCACTCAACATGCTGCAGCTGGATGTGGCCGCCGAGTTGGTTCAGGCCACGCTGGGGCACGTCGAGCATGTTTCCGGGGCCGACGCCAAACTGGGCGCCGAAGAGCTGAACTGGATTGCCGATGCCATCTCCACATTGGGCCTCTACGTCGATGCGCTGCGCAATGGCCGGGATGATCCGATCGGGCTGCGCGTCCTGCTGGCGCCACCGGCTGAAGCGGTGCCGGTGGAAGTCAGCGTCGAACAGGAACTGGAGGAAAGTGCCGCCCGCCTGAAGGAAACGGCCGATCAGCTTGCCGAAGCGACCGACCAGGTTGAAGCACGGGGCGAGATCAAGCGTGAACTTTCCCGCATTGCCCAGGATGCGGATCTGGTCGGTGACAGCGATTTGCGTGGTCAGGCCGGAGAAGCCCTGCGTCTGATCGACGAGGGGGCTTCCACTGAAGCCATCCAGGCCGCCGTCCAGACCTTGGCTGGTGCCCCGGCTGCACCCGCTTCGGCCGAACCTGTACCGGCGCCCGTCGCCAGTGAACAGGAAGTCGATGCGGAGTTGTTGCAGATATACATCGAAGAAGCCAAGGAGGTCCTGGCCGACACCGATTCGAATCTGGTGCGACTGCACGCTTCGGCACTCGACAATGAAGCCTTCGTCAATATCCGGCGAGGCTTCCACACCCTCAAGGGCAGCGGTCGCATGGTCGGCCTGACCGATCTGGCCGAAGTGGCCTGGGAAGCGGAGCAGACCCTGAATCTGTGGTTGCGCGACGAGCGTCCGATCAACCGGCCGGTGCTCGACTTCATCGAAATGGCGGCCAAGGCCTTCCATGGCTGGGTGAGCGAACTGGAAGTCAGAGGCGGGGTCGAGTTGTTGCATGCCGGGCAGGTCGTGGCCGAAGCACGTCAGCTGCGGGGCGAGGCCGTGGAGCCCGCCGTGATTCAGCCCGCATCTGGACTGGAGCCAATTCCGGAACCCGTACCGGAACCGGTTCCCGAGGAGCCGGAGACCATCGCGATTGGACAGCATCTGGTGCCTGCTCCGCTCTTTGCCATCTTCGCGGAAGAGTCGTCGCACCGGCTGGACGATCTGCGCAATCAACTTGCCAGCATGGCCGAGTCGACCGGCGATACGCCGTGGGAGGATTTTTCCAGGGCGGCTCATACCCTGGCAGGCATTGCACGGACCACGGGTCTCACCCCGTTGGCGGATGCCGCCCATGCTGTGGAAAACTGGGCAAACGGCTGGCCTGCCACGGCCCGGCCACTGGCGGAAGCGGCTTATGGCGTCGTGTCCGGCGTGTTGACCGAACTGGCCGCACAACTGAACGAAATTCTCGAACAGCGCTGGCCCGAGGCGCTGCCAGACCTTGAGGCACGTCTCGCCGCGTTGCGTGTGGAAGTCGAGTCGGTTCCGGAAATGACTCCATCCCCGGCGCCTGAATCGGTTGAGGCGGTGCAGGAGGCGGTGTCCCCGGTTGCCGTGCCTGAGCCTGTCGTGGAGACTGAAACGCAGCCGATTGCTGAGGAGCCGGTCGCCGTTCCCGTTGCCATTGATGAGTGCGACCCACAGTTGCTGCCCATCTTCCTGGCCGAGGCGGATGAACTGCTGCCCAGAATCGGCGAGAGTCTGCGGCACTGGCGCGCTCAGCCGGCAGACCAGGAGATCTGCCAGTCTCTGCAGCGTTCGCTGCATACCCTGAAGGGCAGTGCCCGGATGGCTGGTGCCATGTCGATGGGAGATGAAGCCCACGAAATGGAAGAGCGTATCGTCGAGCGGGGCGAGACCGCTCCGGACGATGCCTTCCTGGACCAGTTGGAGCATCAGTACGACGTCCTGGCCGAACAGGTTGACCGTTTGCGGCCAACGGCCGGCCCGGCGGCGGCGTCCCGCCGCGAAGCGTTTGCCGTGCCGATGCCGGCGGCAGTTGCGCTTCCCGCCGAGGACGAGGCGAGCGCGCAGCAGGTGTTCCGCGCCCAGGCCAGTATCGTGGACAATCTGATCAACGAGGCCGGCGAGG
>JARLJM010000043.1 GCA_031291185.1 Parasulfuritortus sp.
GGCCCTGGCCACCTGGGCGAGCAGGCCGACCAGGCCGGACGGCTTGGCGATCAGCTTGTTGGCAACGCGGCAGAGCAGATCGTCATCGGCGACGTGAACCACATTCAACTGGCCACCCTTCTTCACCGACTGTCTCAGACGCTGGGCGATCAGGGGCTGCTCCTTGCGTACACTGGAACCGATCAGCAGGACACGATCCAGGTTGTTCAGATCGGCTACCGGCATGCCCAGCCAGGGCACGCCCGCCAACTCGCCGGAAAAATCGCTGCGGTCGACGCGGAAATCGATGTTCTCGCCGCCCAGTGAGCGGGCCAGTTTCTGGAACAGATGCAGTTCCTCGACGGTCTGGTGCGGCGATGCGAGGAAGCCGATGGCATCGGCGCCGTGGGTATCACGAATAACCTTGAGCGAGCCAGCCGCCTGGGCCAGAGCCTTCTGCCAGTCAACCTCGATCCAGCGACCGCCATCCTTGACCATGGGCCGGGTCATCCGTTCATCGGAATTGAGCGCCTGGTAGCTGAAGCGGTCGCGATCGGCCAGCCAGCATTCGTTGATGGCTTCGTTGTCGATCGGCGTGGCGCGCAGGACGCGGTTGTCCTTGACGTGCAGGGCCAGATTGCTGCCCAGGCCATCATGCGGACTGACGGTCTTGCGCCGGGACAGTTCCCAGGATCGGGCGTTGAAGCGGAACGGCTTGGAGGTCAGGGCGCCGACCGGGCACAGGTCGATGATGTTGCCGGACAATTCGGAACTGACATGATGTTCCAGGAAAGGCATCACCTCCATGTGCTCGCCACGGCCGGGCATGCCCAGTTCCATGATGCCGGCAATCTCCTGACCGAAACGGACGCAGCGACTGCAATGGATGCAGCGGGTCATGTCGGTGGCGACCAGCGGACCGAGATCCTTTTCCTTCACCACGCGCTTAGGCTCCGCATAACGCGAGGCAACGCCGCCGTAACCGACGGCGATGTCCTGCAGCATGCATTCGCCGCCCTGGTCGCAGATCGGACAGTCGAGAGGGTGATTGATCAGCAGGAACTCCATCACGCCCTTCTGGGCCTGGATGGCTTTATCGGAATGGCTGCGCACCACCATGCCGTCGGTCACCGGAGTGGCGCACGCGGGCAGCGGCTTGGGCGCCTTTTCCACTTCGACCAGACACATGCGGCAACTGGCAGCGATGCTGAGTTTCTTGTGGTAGCAGAAATGCGGAATGTAGATGCCAGCCTCGCGGGCGGCGTCCATCACCGTGGCCCCCGGCCCGA
The DNA here is from genome assembly GCA_031291185.1 of Parasulfuritortus sp. Lineage (GTDB taxonomy): Bacteria > Pseudomonadota > Gammaproteobacteria > Burkholderiales > Thiobacillaceae > Parasulfuritortus. The sequence goes on from JARLJM010000043.1 coordinate 1,269, forward strand.
CTTCGATCTGCTTGTCGTCGATGGTAATCAGCGGCATTTCACGCCCCTACCAGGCACTTCTTGTGCTCAATGTGATATTCGAATTCCTTGCGGAAATGCTTGATGAAGCTCTGCACCGGGCCGACCGCGGCATCGCCCAGGGCGCAGATGGTGCGCCCCGAAATATTGGTGCCGACGCTCATCAGCAGGTCCAGGTCTTCCGGGCGGCCTTCGCCGTGCTCGATGCGCTTGATGACCCGGTACATCCAACCGGTGCCCTCGCGGCAAGGCGTGCACTGACCACAGGATTCCTCGAAGTAGAAATAGGCCAGACGTTCCAGCGCCTTGACCATGCAAACCGTTTCGTCCATCACGATGACCGCGCCGGAACCGAGCATGGAACCGGCCTTGGCGATGGAATCGAAGTCCAGGGTGCAGTCCATCATGATATCGGCGGGCAACACCGGAGCGGAGGAACCACCGGGGATGACCGCCTTCAGCTTGTGGCCGTTGCGCACACCGCCCGCCATCTCCAGCAGGTCGGCGAACGGCGTACCGAGCGGAATCTCGTAGTTGCCCGGCTTGTTGACATGGCCGGAGATCGAGAAGATCTTGGTGCCGCCGTTGTTGGGCTTGCCCAGTTCCAGGAAGGCCTGGCCACCATGGCGCATGATCCAGGGAATCGAGGCCAGGGTCTCAGTGTTGTTGATCGTGGTCGGTTTGCCGTACAGGCCGTAGCTGGCCGGGAACGGCGGCTTGAAGCGGGGCTGGCCCTTCTTGCCTTCGAGCGATTCCAGCAGCGCGGTTTCCTCGCCGCAGACGTAGGCGCCATAGCCGTGGTGGGCGTGCAGATCGAAGTCCCAGCCGGAGCCGCAGATGTTCCTGCCCAGATAGCCGGCAGCGCGCGCCTCTTCAAGTGCCTTTTCCCAGGATTCGTACAGCTCGAAGATCTCGCCGTGGATGTAGTTGTAACCCGCCTTCGCACCCAGTGTGTAGCCAGCGATGACCATGCCCTCAATCAGCTGGTGCGGGTTGAACTCTATGATGTCGCGATCCTTGAAGGTACCCGGCTCGCCTTCATCCGAGTTGCAGACCACATACTTGTCACCTTCATAGTGGCGCGGCATGAAGCTCCACTTCAGGCCAGTCGGGAAACCGGCGCCGCCTCGGCCACGCAGGGCGGAGATCTTGACCTGCTCGATGATCTGCTCGGCTGGGGTCTTCTCGGCCAGTATCTTTTTCAGCGACGAATAGCCGCCGTTGGATACATAGGTATTCAGCGACGCCGGGTCATCGTGATCGAGGGTCCAGAGACAGACCTTGGGTCCGGTATACGTCGCGCTCATTTCAGCTCGTCCAGCAACTTGTCCACGGTTTCAGGGGACAAGTGGGTATGCATCTTGTGATTGTTGTGCAGGCACAGCGGACCGCTGCCGCAGGTACCGAAACACTCGCCTTCCTTCAGCGTGAAGCGACCGTCCGGTGTAGTCTCTCCGAAGCCGATGCCGAGCTTCTGCTTCAAGTGTTCGGCCACGGCATCCGCACCTTGCAGCTGGCACGGCAGGTTGGTACAGACGGTGATCTTGTGCCGACCGCAGGGTTGCAGTTCGTACATGTTGTAGAAGGTCGCCACCTCATAGACGGCGATGGCCGGCATGGCCAGGTACTGCGCGACGAACTCGATGGTCTCGGGCGCGAGCCAGCCCTTCTCGACCTGGGCGAGACGCAGGGCCGCCATGACCGCCGACTGTTTCTGGTCGGCGGGGTATTTGGCAACTTCCTTGTCGATCAGGGCCAGTGATTCAGCGGATAAAGTCATCGGTCGATGTCCCCGAATACGATGTCCATGGTGCCGATGATGGCAACCACGTCGGCAATCATGTGGCCGCGCGACATTTCGTCCATCGCGGCAAGGTGTGAAAAACCGGGTGCGCGCAACTTCATCCGGTAGGGTTTGTTGGCGCCATCCGAAACCAGATACACGCCGAACTCGCCCTTCGAGTGTTCGATGGCCGCATAGGCCTCGCCTGCCGGCACATGCATGCCTTCGGTGAACAGCTTGAAGTGGTGGATCAGTTCTTCCATGTTGGACTTCATGGTGGAACGTGACGGCGGCGCAACCTTGTGGTCGCCGATGATGACCGGACCGCCGGGATTGGCCTTCAGCCAGTCCACGCACTGCCTGACGATGCGGTTGGCCTGGCGCATTTCTTCCATGCGGACCAGATAGCGGTCGTAGCAGTCGCCGTTGGTGCCGACCGGAATCTCGAAATCGACCTGATCGTAAATTTCATAGGGCTGATGCCGGCGCAGATCCCAGAGCACGCCCGAACCGCGCAACATCGGACCGGTGAAGCCGAGCGCCTTGGCCCGGTCGGCATCGACCACGCCGATACCGACGGTGCGCTGTTTCCAGATGCGGTTCTCGGTCAGCAAGGTCTCGTAGTCATCGACGCACTTCGGGAAGCGGTTGCAGAAATCCTCGATGAAATCGAGCACCGAGCCTTCGCGGTTGACGTTGAGGCGCTTCACTTCAGCCGCGCTCTTGTACTTGTTGGCCTCATACTTCGGCATGCTGTCCGGCAGGTCGCGGTAGACGCCACCCGGACGATAGTAGGCGGCATGGACGCGAGCGCCGGTCAC
>JARLJM010000209.1 GCA_031291185.1 Parasulfuritortus sp.
AGGTTCTGAACTGCCTGTGGAGTTGAGTACCAAAAGCCGCCGTAGGGCTTTGAACGGTATTTTCCACCGGATGCTAACGGCAACGGGGACGAATTTCAGCTTTGAACCTACCGCGCGGGCACGTCAGTGGTCGTGGCGGCTGAGACGACCTCAATCGAGGACATAAATTGGGTCATCGTGATGTCCATGGCCAGTATGGTCTTGAACTGATTGTTATCAAGCCGGAAAGGCCATGGATCAATGACGGTCGCACGTCTTATCGTGGCTGGCCTGTCATTGTTGACCTCCCGGATGGACTCCTGGGCAACCAGAAGCATGGCGTGGCCACCGGTGCCAATAATGAGTGGCCTGCCTCCGGCTAATTCATCCTGGACTTGTTTGCCTGTTAAGGCTGTCCCTTGGATGCCTTGTTGCCAATCGATAAGGTTCTGGCTGCTGACCTCAAAATTACGGCCCGTATCGTCAGTCCATTCACGGGAGAGTTGCCGATGTATTTGCCATGAAAAGGCGGGCAGATTTACTGTTCGCCCGTACGTGTCCATTACGATGCGCTCTTGCGATACTTCATAGCCATGGAAACGAAAGGCCATCTGGATGCACGCCGCCCAGCACCATTGAGGCTCTTTCTGCCACGCCTCCGCGCGGATACGCTTCAGCTCAGCCAACGAGTAGCCAACCCCACACAGTTCATATCGCGGGTCTTCTATAGGGCTGCAGCCGATTTTGATTTCACTGAACGTGTCATTGACGTCGATTGGAGCGGTAGCACATCCAGCGAGCGCAATTGCGGGAATGAGATGCAAGAGGAAATCACGTCTTGAATAAGTCCCGAGTTCCTCTTCCATGCCTGTCCACATCAGTTGCAGAAATTTTGATTGGTGAGATTTGAGACGAGATACCTAACTCCGATAAGTCTTCAGCAGTTTACCCTGTCCCGGTTATATAACCAGTAAAGGGGAGCCCGTTGAGTCCCCAAGTCTTGCTTCGGTTAGCCATGTGATGCAACGCCGTAATCTGGGTTCTGAGTGGCGGTCGTTCGAAAGACAATGCTGCCAGATGGTCGATGGGCTGCAATTGCAATATGTTCAGCGCGGCCTGTTTCCTTGTCTAACGCAAGCAGTCACCCACACAACCGACAAACCGTCATCAACATCAAGTCCTTCGCTGCCCCATCGACCAGCGGTGCATGAATCTTCAGCCGCTTGTTGTCGTCGATCTGGCCGGTGGCCAGCGCAAGCAGGAACAGGATCAACGGCGAGGTACCGCTGGCGCGCGCGGCGGTTATCAGCTCGCCGTCGGCACGGGCGATAGCGTGTTCGTCCTCGGGGTCGACGACGAACAGGCGCATGCCATGATGCTGCATTTCATCGAGACGGAGGATGAGCACGCGGCCGTCCTTCAGCAGCCAGCCGTCGAAATCCCATTCCGACGTGACCGGCGCCAGTTCGTCGGTGATCAGGTTGCCGAAGAAATCCGGTTCGGCGCGCCCGGCCCCGCCAGGCAGGGTGTTGAGTTGTTCGATCAGCTTGGCCCAGTCTTCGGCGGTCATCACAGTGCTCCCAGCGGCATGAAGCAGAACACGAAGCGGCCATTGTCGAAGTTGACGATGAGGGTGCCGCCGCGATGCCGGGCGTAGTCGATCCAGCCCGGCGTGTCGCAGCCCTGGTGGCATTCGCTGACGCCGTTGGGTGATTCTAGGTTGCGGTCGCGGTCGTAGAAGGAGAGCAGCATGGTGTCGCCAAGCAGGTGTTCGGCGTTGGCTTCGGCCAGCTTGAGGCAGGCGTTGAAGTCGAGGCCGAGTTCGTCGGTGTTCATGTGCAAAGTTTTCATCGGGCCGGTGTCCATCAGCGTGCGAGCCTCTTCAGTTCGTAGATCATGTCGAGCGCTTCCCGGGGGGTGAGCGCGTCGGGGTCGAGTCCGGTGAGTCTTTTCAGCGCCGGGGAGGGCGGCTCGGGCTCAAGCGGGGGCGGCGCGGCGGCGAACAGGTCGGCCTGGCCTGCGCTGGCGATCTGGGCGTTTTCCAGTTCGACCAGCTTGCGTCGAGCGGCGTTGACCACGGCGGTCGGCACACCGGCCAGCTTGGCGACCTGGATGCCGTAGCTCTGCGAGGCGGGACCGTCTTCGACGCTGTGCAGGAAGGTGAGGTTGCCGCCCGACTCGACCGCGTCGAGGTGGACGTTGGCCACGGTGCGGTATTCGTGCACCAGCTGGGTCAGCTCGAAGTAGTGGGTGGCAAACAGGGTGTAGGCGCGCACCTTTTCGGCGAGGTGGCGAGCCACGGACCAGGCGATGCTGACCCCGTCGAAGGTGGAGGTGCCGCGCCCGATCTCGTCCATCAGCACCAGGCTTTGCTCGGTGGCGTTGTTGAGTATCTGCGCGGTCTCGGTCATTTCCACCATGAATGTGGACCGCCCGCCGGCGAGATCATCCGATGAGCCGACCCGGGTGAACAGCTGATCGACCGGGCCGATCACGGCGCGGCCGGCCGGCACATACAGGCCGCAGCAGGCCATCAGCACGATCAGCGCAGCCTGGCGCATGTAGGTCGACTTGCCGCCCATGTTGGGACCGGTGACCACCAGCATGCGTCGGGTTGGATCGAAGCGCAGGTCGTTGGCGATGAAGCTGTCGACCCGCGGTTCGACTACCGGGTGGCGGCCGGCTTCGATGGTGAGTCCCCACTCATCGCTGAACTCGGGGCGCACGTGGTTGCACAGCATCGCCAGCTCGGCCTGACCGGTCAGCAGATCGAGGCTGGCGATGGCGATGGCGACGAGTTGCAGGTCGGCGATGTGGGGTGCCAGATCGTCCAGCAATTGGTCGTAGAGCAGTTTTTCCCGCGCCAGCGCGCGCTCGGAGGCAGACAGGAACTTGTCCTCGAAGGCTTTGAGCTCGGGCGTCAGGTAGCGCTCGACGTTCTTCAGGGTCTGGCGGCGGTGGTAGTCGGCCGGCACCTTGTCGGTCTGGCCCCTGCTGACCTCAATGTAGAAGCCGCTGACCCGGTTGTATTCGACCCGCAGGTTTGCGATGCTGGTGCGTTCACGTTCCCGCGCTTCAAGCTGGATCAGAAAGTTGCCACAGTTCGATTGCAGGCCGCGCAGCTCGTCCAGTTCGGCATCGTAGCCGTCGGCAATGACACCGCCTTCGCGGATCACTACGGCCGGCTCGTCCTTGATGGCGCGCACCAGTTGTTCACCGGGCGCAGCCGGAAATGCCAGTTGCCGGGCCAGCTCGGCGAGGGCATCGGCGCCGGCCAGGCTTGCCTGCAAGCCGGGTAGACGGGCCAGGCTGTCGCGCAGGCCGGACAGGTCGCGTGGTCGCGCGGTCTTGAGCGCGATCCGGGCGGCGATGCGTTCCAGATCGGCCATGCCTTTCAATTCCCGGCGGGCGTCGCGGGCGATGTCCGGTGCCTCGATCAGGGACTGGATGGCATCCAGTCGCCGGCCCAGCAAGGCGCGGTCGCGCAGGGGATGATGCAGCCAGTGTTTCAGCAGGCGGCTGCCCATGCCGGTGACGCAATGGTCCAGTTCGGAGAACAGGGTCGGCTCGGCCTCGCCGCGCAGGGTTTCGCTGATTTCCAGCGTGCGCCGGGCGGCGGCGTCCATCAGTACGTATTCGCTGTCCTGCTCGACGATCAGGCTGGCGACATGGGGCAGCGTGCTCTGCTGGGTGTGGCGGGCGTAGTCCAGCAGCAGGCCCGCGGCGGCCTGGATCAGTGGGCGGTCGGCCGCACCAAAGGCGGATAGGTCATGCACCCCGAAATGTTCGGTGAGCAGGCGCTCACCCCGGTCGGCATCGAACTGCCAGGCGGGGCGGCGGGCCATGGCGGTCTTCAGACCGGAGAGGGCTGAGTGGGTGAACTCTTCCGGCAGCAATATCTCGGACGGCATCAAACGGGCCAGTTCGGAAGCCAGCTGCTCCGGCCTTATTTCCTTGGCGGCCAGACGGCCGGAGGACAGGGTCAGCCAGGCCAGGGCGAGCCGGGTCTTGCTCGCGGCCAGGGCCAGGATGAGCGCGTCGCGTTTGTCGTCGAGCAGGATGTCGTCGGTCAGCGTGCCGGGCGTGACGATGCGCACCACCCGCCGCTCCACCGGGCCTTTTGATGTTTTCGGGTCGCCGATCTGTTCGCAGATGGCCACCGATTCGCCCAGTTTCACCAGTCGGGCGAGATAGGGTTCACAGGCATGAAAGGGAACGCCGGCCATCTTGATTGGTTCGCCGGCCGACTGGCCGCGTGTGGTCAGGGTGATGTCGAGCAGCCGCGCCGCCCGCTCGGCATCGCCGAAGAACAGCTCGTAGAAGTCGCCCATGCGGTAGAAAACCAGCATATCCGGGTGTTCGGACTTGATGCGAAGGTACTGCTGCATCATGGGCGTGTGATTTTCCAAGTTGGCTTTCAAGGTGACGACAACATTGACGGGGAAGTCATTTTACCGGGGCTGGACAGCTTGGGTGATATTGCAAAGGCAATACCGTGACATGGGTATAAATTCTAGATATTCTTCATATGAGTACTAATAAACCAGAAACGGCGGTAAGAAATACCATGGTTACTTTGCGTTTTTCTGCAGGGTGCATTGCTTTAAGCTGGATGTTGTTCGTTTTTCCGGCCGATGCCCAGGAAGTCGATGCACGGATTCAACAGGTCATGTCTTCCCCGCATGCGCTGGAAAAGGCACAAATCGACGGCAAGAAGGCGGCGTATTTTTGCGCCAATTGTCATGGTGATACCGGCAATAGTGCCTACGACTACATTCCGAACCTGGCTGGACAGCATCCGGGTTACCTTCTGAACCAGATCAGGAAATTCGCTGACGGCCGGCGCCAGGATGACTTCATGAGCGGCATGATCAAGGTCATGAAGGACGAGGAGCGCTTCAATATTGCGATTTACTATTCCGCCCAGACCGTGCAGCCCGCAGCGGCCAATGAGTCGGCGCAGGCTGCGCGCGGGAAGGAAATTTTCAGATCAATCTGCGCGAGTTGCCATGGGCCGCAAGGTCATGGCAGCCAGAACTTCGCTCGTCTGGCCGGGCAGCACGCCCGTTATGTCAGCGAGTCGCTGGACAAGTATCGCAAGGGCACCAAGGAACGGAACGACCCGGTCATGGGTAGCGTTGCCCGCCGCCTCAGTGATTCAGACATCGCTGCGCTTGCGGCGTATATTCCGACGATGAAGTAATCAGGCCTTCAGAGCTGGGGTCAGATGTGGCCCGATCGTCTGGAGCAACTGAGCGAACACCTTCGGCGTGCC
>JARLJM010000210.1 GCA_031291185.1 Parasulfuritortus sp.
AGTACGATCCGGGTCACCCCGTCCTTGCGCACCATGGTCAACCGGGCCTTGCACTTGTCGCCTTCATACAATTGCACGATGGAGTCGCCAACCGCCCGATACCTAACCGGGCTTGGCCGGAGTCCGCGTCTCGCCAATTCCTTTCCGAATACCCTCAGATTAGTTTTCAGGCCGCACCGGTTGAGGATGACCAATTGGCGCGAGTTTCTGCCGGCATCTACCGACGCCATGTCGGACTGGATCGAGGAATCCGGCGGCAGCTCGATACCCGACCCGCGATAGGCCGCCTGGTGTGCTTCACTGGCGTCACTGACCGAGACCAGGACCAGGGACTGCGCCCCGGAAACGGGCCGAACGCGAATCGTAATGAAATAATTGCCACCGACCTGGCTCAGCACCCGGTCCCCCAGAATGGATTGTTCAGCCACGCTGTGACCCAGCTTGTCCCGGTAATAGCAGACGACATCCCTGGCCCCGCGTCCGATGTCCGCCTTGTACATGTGCATGTGCACACCGTTCTGCCTGACCTGCTCGCCCAGTGATTCGACTCTGGTACCGGGCGGAAATGGAATCTCTGGCCAACCGGCATGTGCCAAGGCTGAGATGAAGAGGAGAGAAACGGTCAGTACGCGCGAGAAATTCATTCGCCAGATTCCAAACGGTCTGACTGTATCCGGCCGTGCCTTACCTTGCCGACGTCTGGCAGCAGAACAAGCGCAGCTGAAAGCCGCAGCAGGACGGCCATGGGATTCCGGCTCGTGGTCATCTTGGCAAAACCGATCCTTGTTTAATCAACGCCCTTCACATACGAAGGTTTTCGACAGCCAAAACTGCTGAGGCTTTGAATTGACCCATCTCAGGTGCGTGCAGCCGCAACCGAGAAGGCATTTAGACTAAAGAGTGGGAATGCGCCGCCACCATGGGCCGAACGGCCCATGACCTTTTAAGACTAACCTTCGCCCGCAATTCAGACGCGGCTGTTGAAACTGAGGCCCAGCTTCGCAGCCTTCGCGACGGCCTGGGCACGATTGCTGACCTGAAGTTTCACGAGAATGCTTTGAACCTGGTTCTTTACCGTTTTGTACCGAGTACCCAGGATGCTGGCAATTTCATCATTGGTTTTTCCGGAACTGATCCAGCCCAGAATCTCGAGCTCGCGCGGGGTGAGGTTGCACTGCTGCTCAGCGGTCTTTCCCCCATTAGCGTGATGGAGGACCCTGATCAAGGCGGCATGCATGGGCGGCACAAGCAGTTCCAGAAGTCGCTCATGCCTCTCGTTCAGACACTCCGAAACCCTATGGAAGCAGAAGTGCGAGACATATACCCGGGTAAAGTCATGCATGCCATGAGCCGCTATGTTTTGCAGCCGGCTATCGTTGAAATTCTTTAACCCGGCCGGATCGTCGATCACCCGGCCGACTTCGTCCGGGTTGGCCAGGATGGGGACACCGGAGTTCAGCCAGTGACGCATGATGTTTGCGCGGAAATTGCCCGGGCTACCCAAGTCAGCCTGAAGGTACTCTTCCGGGAATTCATCCGAAATGATTTCAATCGGCGTCGCCGTCTTGCCATTTACCTTGCCCAAACAGCAAACGAACGCGCCATGTGGCAGGTGCCGGTTCAGGTCACACTTGCACCAGGAAACGAACCCATCCCGGGTCTTTGTTTGGCAAAGCACGGCCAGCAAGGCTTGCAGGTCCGACTGGCGCCGGGTATCCGACAGGCGGCGATCTTGTCGTGCCAGTTCCCCTTTTTGCTTCGGGTCATCACTTTTCATTTTTCTTGAACTCCCCATTCCAAGCCTGGCAGCAACACCTTGCCGCGACTTCAGAACGAAAATGAGGGTGGGCGGTCGCAAAAATAAAGGTGCGCCATGTATATCCACCCCAAAAAGGGCCTGTTACGGCTCCCCGAAAATATTTAGCAGCTCGAACACAAGCTGCCAGTTTTTAATGTAACCGAGTTCTCTCATTTCCCGCCAGTGGTGAAGGAACACCAAGCACCTTTCATTGCTCTGCCGCATTCAACCGCCCGATCACGCCCCGCAACCGCCACACCATCCACAATCCGGGCAAGCCGAGCAGCATGGCCAGGATGAAGAAGGCCGGCCAGCCGATGCTTTCGGACAGCACCCCGGCCAACGGACTGACGTAGATGCGTCC
>JARLJM010000211.1 GCA_031291185.1 Parasulfuritortus sp.
CCGGCATGGGCCATGTCGAAACCCGCGCCATTGTCGGCGACACAGATACGCCCCTCCGCCTCCGGTCCGGCATAGACCCGAATTTCCGCCACCGCTGTTTTCGACGTGTATTTCCAGGCATTCTGCAGCAGGTTCTGCATTACCACATCGACCATGCGCGGATCGCCATTGACCAGCAGACCGGCCGCCACCTGCCAGTCGACCCGACGATCCGGCTCGGCCGCAGCGAGTTCGCGCAACTGCCGCTCGGCCATGGCGCTGATGTCCACCCGTTCACGCTGCAAGGGATTACGCGTACTGCGCGACAGGGTGAGGATGCCGTCGATCAGGTCGCTCATCCGGTGGCTGGCGATGCCGATCTGGTCCAGGAAAACCCGGGCCTCGCCCTGCAAGGCATCGCCATAGTCCTCGACCAGGGCCTGACTGAAACCGCTCATGGCCCGTAGCGGTGCACGCAGGTCGTGCGAGACGGCATAGGCGAACGAATCCAGTTCATGGTTCGCTGCCGTCAGTTCGGCCGTGCGTTCGAGCACCCGCCGTTCAAGGTCGGCATTCAGACGGCGGATTTCCGCTTCGGCCCGCGTGCGATCGGTGACATTGAGAATCAGGCCAATGACCGCCGGGTGGCCCTGATAGTCGAAGCGACGACCATGGACCTCGACATCGACACGACTGCCATCGCGACAGACTCCGACAAAACCGTAATGGATATCCGTCACCTCGTCTTGGACCCGGTAGCGCACGTTTTCAACCACCCGCGCACGGTCCTCGGGGCTGACCAGATCGACGACCGGAACGCGATCGATCAACGCTTCCGCAGAGTCATAGCCAAATATGGCGGCAAAGCCCGGGTTGACGTAGCGGAAACGTCCGTCCTGAATGATATAGATGCCGGCCAGGGACTGTTCCACCAGGGCGCGGAAACGAGCCTCGCTTTCGCGCAGGACCCGTTCTGCCTGTGTCCGTTCGGTGATGTCGCGGGCGACTTTCGACGCCCCGATGACTTGGCCCGATTCATCCCGGATCGGCGATACCGTCACCGATACGTTGATGGTCCGGCCATCCTTGCGGACCCGTTCGGTCTCGTAATGCTTGACCTGTTCCCCATGCCGGATCCGGGTCAGCAGGATCATTTCTTCATCGTCCCGGCCCGGCGGGTAGAGCATCCGGATCGAGCGGCCGATGGCCTCCTCGGCGGAGTAACCGAAAACCGCCTCCGCCCCGGGGTTCCAGCTCATGATCCTGCCATCCAGGTCCTTGCCGATGATCGCGTCGTCGGAGGATTCGATCACCGACCGGAACCACGGCTCGGTCTTGTGCAGGGCGTTCTCCACCTCTTTGCGCGCCTGCTGCAATTTCTCATGGCTACGGCTGAACCAGTAACCCATGATCAGGAACAGGGCCACCGAGAAAAAGTTATCCGGATTGGCCACGCCCCAGCTCAATTGCGGCGGTATGAAAAAATACACGACGATGGCCGCGCTCAACACAGTGCTGATCAAGCCGCCGCGCAGCCCTCCCAGTCGGGCACTGAGGAAAACCGTGGGATAGAACAGCACCCAGGCGAAGGGCGACAGCCAGGGCCAGACCAGCCATTGCAACATCAGGGTCAGCAAGGGAAGCAGGATGGCGAAAGTCAAACGGGCGTTCATTCATACCCCCGCTGTATTTTGATCGACTGCACGATCGCCAGGGCCGCCTCATAATCGAAATCCTCGATCTGGCGCTTGAGTGTTTGCGCCGACTCCTCGCCCAGGACCGCCCGCAGTAGCGGCAGGTTGTCGCGCAACAAAGCGGCGGCGGCGACGTTACCCTCGTTCAGCGCACCTTCGAGCCGTTCCAGAACCGGCTTGATCTCTCCGCCGCTGGCTGACGGCATCGCTTCCGGTGGTTGCGGCAGCGCGGCAACGGCCTCGCTCAGACGCTGTTGCTCGGACTTGATGCTGGCGACAAGGGTATCGACATGAGTCCTCGACTCCATGGACTGCAATGAAAGGAGCAGCTCAGACGCCAGCGACTGGATGCGGGTCAAGCCAAGGGTGCCGCCCGACCCTTTCAGGGTATGCGCGAGCCGCCGGGCCAGTTCAAGGTCGCCGGTATCGAGTGCGTGCTGCAGACGGGCCATGTCCTCGGCGTGGTGTTCAACGAACCTGTGCAGCAGATCCACGTAGGCTCGGACGTTGCCCCGCACATTTTTCAGGCCGTAGGCCCGATCAACGCCGGGCAGGTCCGGCAACTCATTGGGCAGGTCCACCTTCGTTGAGGAAAGTGTGCGCAAGGTGTGGTGCCGGCGGCTGGTCGGCAACCATTTCAGCAACGCGCTGTACAGGATGTTCGGGTCCACCGGTTTGGCCACGAAGTCGTTCATGCCGGCCTCGATGCAGCGTTCACGGTCTTCGCCGAAGGCGTTGGCGGTCATGGCCAGGATCGGCAGATCGGCCTTGTCCGGCAAGGTGCGGATCAGGCGGGTCGCCTCCAGGCCATCCATCACCGGCATCTGCATGTCCATCAGGACCAAGTCGTAGTCGCCGTGTCTGACCTTGGCCACCGCTTCGGCGCCGTTTGCCGCCACATCGACCTCCAGCCCGGCTTCCAGCAGGAGCGCCGTCGACACTTCCTGATTGATCGGATTGTCCTCCACCAGCAGGATCCGGTCGTCCCGGTGGGTACGCAGCAGCTTCTGCTCGGTTGCCGGGCCCACTGCCCCGGACAACTCCCCGGTCAGGGTCACGCCATCGCGCCGGGCCAACCGGACGGTGCACCAGAAGGTGCTGCCATGCCCGGGCTCGCTGTCCGCGCCGACTTCGCCGCCCATGAGTTCGACCAGACGGCGGGTGATCGCCAGCCCGAGTCCCGTGCCGCCGTATTTGCGGGTGGTCGAACTGTCCGCCTGCTCGAAGGCCTGGAACAGGTGGGCCAGCTTGTCCCGGGAAATGCCGATGCCGGTATCGGTGACCTTGAACCGGACTATGACATCGTGCTCGCCCTGGTCTATCACCCGCGCCTGCAGGGTGACCACGCCCCGGTCGGTGAACTTGATCGCATTGACCACGTAGTTGAGCAGCGCCTGACGCAACCGGGTCACATCGCCGCGCAGCACCGGCGGCAGATCGCCGGCATCGAAACCGAGTTCGAGCCCCTTGCTCTCGGCTCGATCCTGAATCAGCGAATGAATCTGGTCGAACAGGGCACCCGGTGCAAAATCGACCTCTTCCAGCTTGAGCCGGCCGGCCTCGATCTTGGAAATATCCAGGATGTCGTTGATGACCGAGAGGAGATGGTTGGTCGCGCTGCTGATCTTGTCCAGCTTCTCCAGATTTTCCGGATTGGTCACCCGCCGGCTGAGCAGGTGGGTCAGACCCAGGATGGCGTTCATGGGGGTGCGTATCTCGTGGCTCATGTTGGCCAGGAAGGCGCTCTTGGCACGGTTGGCCGTCTCGGCAGACTCCTTGGCCTCGGCCAGTTCGGCAGTACGCTTGACCACCATGTCTTCGAGGTGGGAACGGTACTGTTCCAGTTCCGCCGCGACCCGCTTCTGTTCGGTGATGTCCTCCTTCACCGCCAGGTAGTGAGTGATCCGGCCGTCCGGCTGGCGGATGGGCGAAACCAGGGCCAGTTCGA
>JARLJM010000212.1 GCA_031291185.1 Parasulfuritortus sp.
AAAACCCCCGCATGATCGAGGCGAAGTTGCAGGGCTATCTGGTCTAGGCGCCATGGCCCGCAAGAAGATCCACGAGGAACATGAAAACCTGGAACGCTGGCTGGTTTCCTACGCGGATTTCATCACCCTGCTGTTCGCCTTCTTCGTCGTGATGTACGCCATTTCCTCGGTCAACGAAGGCAAATACCGGGTCCTGTCGGACTCCATCGTCCAGGCCTTTCAGGAAAAACAGAGCAGCGACAAGATGATCAACATGACCCAGAAGAACGACTCGATCCTTCCGGGTACCGGGAAACCGATCGGGCGAGCCTCGCCGATGCGCCCGGAAACCGGCAGGAAGGACACCCCCGAGGCCGAACACATGAAGGGCATTGCCAAGGACGTGGCCAGCGCGATGTCGACGCTGGTGCAGCAGGGCCAGGTCAAGGTCACCCAGTCGGCCCGCGGCATCACCGTGGAAATCAACGCCAGCACCCTGTTCCCCAGCGGCGAAGCCACCCTGCAACCGGCCTCGGCCCAAGCTCTGGCAGCAGTCGCCAAGGTGCTATCCGGGACCGACAACCCGATCCAGGTGGAAGGCCATACCGACGATCAGCCGATCAAAAGTCCGGTCTATCCTTCGAATTGGGAACTGTCTTCTGCACGTGCCGCCTCGGTTGTGCGTCTGCTGGCAGAGCAGGGGGTTGCGCCCAGCCGGATGGTCGCGGTCGGCTATGCCGACAACAAGCCGCTGGACACCAATGCCACTCCGGATGGCCGTGCCCGCAACCGTCGGGTCAACGTACTCATCCTGAACAAGGTTGGCGATGGCCAGGAGCTGAAGCTGTCCAATTAGCCCGGTTCATCGCTGCCGGCATGACAGCGGAACAGCGCAATGTCGTTTGATCCTTCCAGCATTTCGCTCAGACGCAGGTGCAGGCTCCCGGTTTCCTGCCTGACCTCCACCCCGGCATTTGCTTCTAGACGCACTGAGGGAAGGATCAATCGGACCTGGGCAGGCAAGGGGTTCTCTTCCCGAGGGATGCCCTGTTCCTGCTCCAGGAGCAGGCACGGGTAAACATGCCGGCCATCGTCCGTGAAGGCGGTCGCGGGATGGATCTGCCCTATGAGAAACTTGATCCCGACCATCAGCACGCCATCCGACCGGGTCTTGAACCAGCGCACCAATCCGAGACCACAGGCACTGTTGTCATGCCCATGGCCGACACAGGCCAGCATGCCGATCTTCAGATGGAAGCTTGGCTTCTCTACCGAGATGGCCACCCCGCCCTGGCTTGCATTGACCAGGTGGCAAGAAATGGCCGTACCATCCGGGCAATCCTTTTGGCCACTGGCAAGCTGCCTGTGGATAGTATGGAAGCCCAGCATCATCCTGTATTGAGCCTGCCGAAGCGGTGTGCGCCTTGACGCCAGACGCATCGTGGAACCGCTCCAGATCAGTTTCAGTTGCTGCAGCAATGCCTTGTAGGATGGGTGCCGAACCAGAGGCATGTCCGGTTCACCCGTCCTCCCCTGTTCCATGTGATTGATGACCAGGGCCAGCTTTTTGGCCAGTGGCGCGGTGTTCAGCAGCAACTCGCAACCCGGCACGATTTCATTCTTTCTGGACAGCTGATAAGGCGCCTTATCCTCGGACACCCTGATGCCGTATACGCCATTGAGTTTGGCCGAGCGGGCATCCTCAACCCGCGCCAGATGTCCCACACGAGCGATCAGATCGCGTATCCATAAGCGTTCCTGCCCGGAGAAATGATAAGGATCGGCAACCGCCTCCAGCAGCAGTGCCGTGTAAGCATCCATGAGCGTAACCGGCGGTCTGGCCGTATCCGGCGTATCGGTCAGACCAGCCTGGTAGATCAGATAGCCGGTCTGATGGATGTCCAGCCAGAGCCCGGTCGGCATCTGGCAATGGCACAGATAGCAGACATCCAGAATCCCCCCGGCCGCATGCAAGAAACGGGAGACATACCCGGGCAACGGGTTCTCTCCGAACAAGCGCGGGCTGTACTCGGCATATTCGAAGATCAGCCGCTTGCTGATGGCGGCGACCGACGAAAGCAGACGGATGGCCAGTTCGACCTGATCGCGCCTTCCGGCATCCAGCGGCAACGGCTGTTCCCGGAACTCAGCCTCCAGAGCGAGCAGGACCTCGCCGACCGCAGGGCCGGTCATGTCCAGCAATTGCGACCGGAAGCCGGCCGGCAGATCGGTCCGGTCATGGACTGTCAGATAATCGGCCAGCAAGGCGCCCTTGCCCAGCACATCCAAATTTGACAGACCCTCAAGCCAGCCCTCAACTTGCCGGGCTTTTGTGGCAAGATTCACGTCGCGTATTTCGGAGGGAACAGACAGGCTGTAGGATGGTTTCATGGAACATTTGGACCAATTCTGGCTGATTGTATTGAACCATCTTCACACTTGTAAACGTTGATGAATTTATGGCCCTGATCGAAAAATTTTTTGAAGCAGTCCTCTGGCGCAGCCGCTATGTCGTCCTGCTGGCGGTCATCGCCAGCATGGCTTCGGCTTTCGCCATCTTCTACATGACCACCACGGACGTGGTTTACCTGGTCCAGCATATCGTCCACTACGCCGATGCCGGCACCACCGACCTCGCCCGGAAGGCCATGCACGACACCACAGTCACCCACGTCGTCGAGGTGGTGGATGGTTTCCTGCTCGGCACGGTGATGCTGATCTTCGCGCTGGGCCTGTATGAACTGTTCATCAGCGAAATCGACGAAGCCAAGGGCAGCAAGGCCTCCAGCAAGATACTGGTGATCGAAAACCTGGACGACCTGAAACAGCGACTGGCCAAGGTCATCATAATGATCCTGATCGTGACCATCTTCGAACTGACCATGAAGGTCACCATCAGCAGCCCGGTCGACCTGCTCTATCTAGCTGGCGCACTGGCACTGATCGGCCTGGCACTGTACCTGACCCATGCCTCCGACGACGCTCATGAAAAAACTCCGGATCGCTCATCGCACTGAGAACTCGTGCCGATAGCCAGGGTCAACCCATAACCACAACCAAGCGGAATTCCAATGCTTAAAAACACCATACTGGGCCTCTGCCTCCTTGCCCTGACCGGCACTGCCCTTGCCTTCGATCTGGTCGACAGCAAGGGCCACAAACACAGCCTTGCACAGTACAAGGGCAAATGGGTGCTGGTGAATTTCTGGGCGACCTGGTGCCCGCCCTGCCGGATGGAAATCCCGGACCTGATCGCATTGGCCAGGAGCAACCCGAAGAACCTCGTTGTTCTCGGCGTCGCCATGGACTACCAGGACCCCAAGGAGGTGATCCGTTTCGCAGAATCCAAAGCCATCAACTACCCCATCATCCTGGGCGACGACAAGGTGGTCAGCCAGATCGGCGAGGTCAATGGCCTGCCCACCACTTACCTCTACAATCCGCAGGGTAAAATGGTGGCGTACAACGTCGGCCCGCTGACCCGCGAGGCCGTCGAAACCTACATGGCCGAAAAAAACAAATCGGCCAACAAATAACCCCGACACAGGGGAAACGATGATGAGGAGAACGATCATGCGCTGGCTGCTGTTGTTTCTGGCCTTTCTGGCCATTCCGGCTTTGGCCGATACCCGCAATGCCGATGAATACTTTTTCCAGCCCAAGATGGATGACCTGAAAGGCGATCTGGCCGACCTGCACAAGGCAGGCAAGACCGGCATCCTGCTGATGTTCGAGATGGACGACTGCCCATTCTGCGAACGGATGAAGAACACCGTACTCAACCAGAGCCAGGTGCAGGACTATTTCCGCCAGCATTTCATCATCTACCCGATGGACACCCGGGGCGACACCGCACTGACCGACTTCAAGGGCAAGAACACCACGGAAAAGGACTTTGCCCTGGTACAGCGGGCCCGCGCCACCCCGACCTTCATCTTCTATGACGCTAGCGGCAACGAAGTAACCCGCTTCACCGGGATCACCCAGACCCCGGCCGAATTCATGTTGCTGGGTCGTTACGTCGTTGAAGGCGCCTACAGGAATGCGCCCTTCAACGTCTACAAAAAACAAGCACAGGCCGGCAAGTAAACCCATGCGCATCTGGTGCCTGATAGCGGGCCTGGCGCTCGGCCTGCCGGCGTGGGCGGCCGGCAAGCCTCTCACCCTGGATCAGGTTCTGGCTTATGCCGATCAGACTCACCCCGATCTTGATGCTGCTCAGGCCGAAACCGACCTGGCCAGGGCCAGCCAGTTGCTGGCCGAGAGCCAGAACGATTTCCGCGTGACGCTGAGCGGCAGCCTGGCCACCGGCCATAACCCGATGTTCAATGGTTATGCCGACGACAACTTCGCCAGCCTCGATGCCCGCAAGCTGCTCTGGGATGGCGGTCGAACCGGCCTTGCCCGCGATGCGGCCGTACTGGAAACCGAGGGCAGGCAGGAGCAGTACATGGATGCACTCGCCCAGCGTCGTCTTGCCCTGATGACCCGCTTCTTCGACGTGCTGCTGACCGACATGCAATATGCCGTCGACAGCGAACTCACCGCCGTCGCCTACGTCAACTTCGACAACGGGCGCGACCGGCTGAAGGTCGGCGACATTTCCAGCGTCACCCTGGCCGAAATGGATGCCCGCTATCAGGACATCCGTGTGAAGCGCGAGGACGACCTGCGTCAGGCGCGGGTCAAGCGCGCCCTGCTCGCCAGCGCCATGAACCAGCCCGGCCAGTTGCCTTCCGATCTAGTCGAACCCGAGATCAAGGGCAACGACCGGCCCCTGCCTGAACTGAACGACCTGATGACCGCCATGGAAACCGGCAATCCCCGCCTCCAGGCCCAGATGAAACTGCTGGCCGCCGCGCAAAAACGCCTGGAAGCGCAGCGGGCAGGCACCCGGCCCAGCCTTGAGTTTCAGGCCGGAACGGCCACGTACAGTCGGGACACATCGACCCGCGACAACGTCCATTTCGGCCTCAACCTGAGCTGGCCGTTCTACCAGGGCCGCCAGGACGATGCCCGCATCGCCCAGGAACAGGCGCGCTTCCAGCTGCTCCAGGCCCAGGCCCAGCGCCTGGACCTGGACCTGCAGCAGGCCTTGCGCGACACCTATGAGAACATCGAATATCTGCGCGGTGCGGCCCGCCAGGCCGCCGAGGTCAATTCCGCCTATCGCGACCAGAGCCTGGAGCGCGCCCGAGCTGAATACGAACTGGAATTGAAGACCAACCTGGGCACCGGCATGGCCGAAATCCAGGCCGCCAGACTGCGCCGCAAATCGGTGGACTATCAATTGGCCCTGGCCTGGGAAAAGCTGAATGGCCTGCTGGGGCAACCGGTGGAAACGGTCAAGCCCGTGAAAACCCGAGAGGAAACCAAATGAAGCTGCTCACCGCTGCATTGCTGCTTGCCGCCCTGCCCGTCCGGGCTGCCGACCTACCCGCCCAACTGGACTGGTATCAGCGGGTCGAACTGTCCACTCCGGTCTCCGGCGTGGTGGAAAGCGTGAACGTCCAGCCCGGCCAGACGGCACGCAAGGGCGATCTGCTGCTGCGCCTGAATCCAACCCTGTTCAAGGCCAGTCTGGCCGAAGCCCAGGCGGACAGCACACGGGTCGGAGAAGAACAGGCCGATGCAAACAAGGAATTGAGCCGGGCCAATGAGCTCTATGCCCGCACGGTGTCCTCGACCACCGAACTGGACGCCTCGAAACTGCGCCAGGCTCGCGCCACCGCCCAGGTCGCGGCGGCCAGGGCCCGTGTCGACAAGGCCCGCCGACTGCTCGACGAGAGCGAAATCCGCGCCCCGTTCGACGCCCTGATTCTGGACCGACAGGCCGAACCGGGCATGGCCGTTGCCAGCCAGAACCAGCCACCGATCCTGCTCACCGTGGCGCGCGCCGACCAGATCATCGCCCGCGCCAGCCTGACCGCGGACAAGACCGCCGGCCTGAAGCCGGGTGACCACATGGATGTCAGCGCCGGAGGAAAGACCCTTTCCGGCAAGATCGTCGCTGTCCGTGCCAAGGCCGACGCTCATTACCAGCTGGATGTCGCCATCCCCCGCGGCAATCTCATCGCCGGCATGACGGCCACCGTCCGCCTGCCCTGAGCCTGAGAATTGAGCGGTGCCATGCCCCTGCGCGCCCTGCTCCTCGACTTCAATTCCTACTTCGCCTCGGTAGAGCAACAGCTCCGACCTGAATTGCGCGGCCGCCCCATCGGCATCCTGCCGGTGGTCGCCGAAACCACTTGCTGCATCGCCGCCAGCTATCAGGCCAAACGCTTCGGCGTCCGCACCGGCACCCTGGTTAGCGAAGCCCGCCAGCTGTGCCCGGATATCGTCTTCGTCGAAGCCCGGCCGCCGGTCTACGTGGAAATGCATCACCGGCTGATGAAGATCGTCGACAGCATCATTGCTGTCAGCGAGGTTCTGTCCATCGACGAGGTCGCCTGCGATCTGACCGGAAGCTGGCAACGCGAAGAGGTAATCCGCGAACTGTCCCTGAAAGTGAAGGCGAAGATCCGGGCCGAGGTCGGTGAATGCCTGACCTGCTCCATCGGCATCGGCCCCAACCGCTTCCTGGCGAAAACCGCCTCCAACATGCAGAAGCCGGACGGGCTCACCGTCATCCAGGAATCGGACCTGCCCGACATCCTTTACCGCCTGAAACCGGGCGACCTGAACGGCATTGGCCGCGCCATGCTGGAGCGACTCAACCGCTATGGAATCTACACCGTGGAAGCGCTCTGCCAGGCCAGCAGGGAACAGCTCCGGCGGATATGGGGCGGGGTCGAAGGCGAGCGCTACTACGACCGACTGCGCGGCGTGGAAATCCCCCACGCGCCCACCCGACGTGGCAGCATCAGCCATTCCCACGTCCTGCCGCCCCATCTGCGCCACATGACCGGTGCCTGGTCGGTGCTGTCCAAGCTCACCCAGAAGGCCGCGCTGCGGCTGCGCGCCGAAGGCTATCTGGCCAGCCGGCTGAGCATCCGTGTTTCCTGGCGCCGGCGGGAAGCCTGGGAAAACAGCGCCGCCTTCACACCCATGTCCGACACCCTCGGTTTCCTGCGCATACTCAACGAACTGTGGGCTGATCGGCCCAGCCACGGCGAGCCGCTCAAGATCGGCATGGTGCTGTCCGAGCTCAGTCCGTCCGGCCAGGAAACCTTGGCCCTGTTCGACGACGGCAGCCGCCACCCCGGTCTGGACACTGCCTTCGACAAGGTGCGCCGCAAATTCGGCAACGACGCGCTCTATTTCGGCGGCGCCTTTCTGGCCGCGCACGAGGCCTCGATGCGGATCGCCTTCAACCACATCCCCGATCCGGTTCTGGAAGCGGACGATGGCAAGCTTGGTCCCGTGCTGGACAAAAGGCCGGCCTGACGCAGCTGGCTAAACGCCAATTCCGGCCGCAAGGCGCTTCACCATGAAGTCCACCTTGAGGCCCAAGCCAGCGAATTCCCGATAATTAAAGTCAACTTTAAGCTATACATAAAAATATCCTGCGGCCACACAGCCGCTCTTGGGTCTCAGTTATCGGTTTAGGAGGTTATCAATCATGTACACCAAACCTGCTCCCGACGAAGATGAAACCATCTCTTGCGACGTCTGTTTCAAGGAGATCCCAGTGTCCACGGCGATGGGATACGAAGCCGGCGACTACATCCATCACTATTGCGGCCTGGAATGTTTTGCCAAATGGCAGGCCCAGGTGGAGCTACAGCCCGGCGGTGACAGCGCATGAACACGGATTTGAATCGCCGCCGTTGGCTAAAATTTTCCGGCATTGCCCTCGTTTCGCTGCCGTTTGCGTATTTCCCGCGCCATGCCCAGGCCATTGCCAATGAGGCGTTGCGGGTTCAATTAAAGTATCGGGACACGCCTAACGGCGACATGAACTGCGCCAACTGCCTTGAATTCATTCCAGGCAAATCAACTACGGATCTGGGCGGGTGCAAGAAAATACCGAAGGACGATGAAATCTCGCCGAACGGTTATTGCACCCTCTGGAATTCCATGTAGCGGAAAAGTGATACCAGGTGGCCAACGCCACATACGGCGAGGCTGGACGCGGGTCAAGGTCGCACGCCAAATCCACTGGTATGCCGTTTTGAGCCCGGCATTCCTGATACCGGGCTATGATGTCGCCCGCCATGATCCTCGACCGAGAAACCCGTCTACTCTCCGCTGCCGCCCTCCTGACCGGCCTGCTGGTCATTTCCGGCTGGCAACCGTACGACAGGTTGACCTGGCTGCTTGAAGTGTTTCCGATAGTGCTGGCCTTGCCCGTCCTGGTGGGCACGTATCGGCGTTTCCCGCTGACCGGTCTGCTCTATTTCTGCCTGTTTCTACACGCCATCGTGCTGATGGCCGGCGGCGCCTATTCCTACGCGAGAGTGCCGCTCGGCTTCGAAATAGCCGACCTGCTGCACCTGCACCGCAACCCGTACGACAAGATCGGCCATTTCTTTCAGGGCTTGGTGCCCGCCCTGCTTGCCCGTGAAATCCTGATCCGCGGCCACCATGTCACCGGCCGGCGGATGCTGGCCTTCATCGTGGTCTGCATCGCACTGGCCATCAGCGCCTCCTATGAACTGTTCGAATGGGGGTCGGCGGTCATGCTCGGCCAGGGCGCGGACGAGTTTCTCGGCACGCAGGGAGATCCCTGGGACACCCAGTCGGACATGCTGTTCGCGCTGATCGGTGCGAGTGTCGCAGTGCTGACTCTGGCCAGGTTTCACGATGCGCAAATAGCGCGTCTGAAAGGCTGATCTCATGCAGGATTTCGCCCTCCGGCTGATTGCCTGGCAAAAGGCGCATGGCCGTCGCGGCCTGCCCTGGCAGATCAGCGATCCATACGCCGTCTGGGTCTCAGAAATCATGTTGCAACAGACCCAAGTGGAGACGGTAATACCGTATTACGGCCGCTTCATGGCCCGGTTCCCCGACATTACCAGCCTGGCGGCGGCACCGGAAGACGAAGTACTGGCTCTGTGGAGCGGGCTCGGCTACTACGCCCGCGCCCGCAATCTCCACGCTGCGGCAAGACGGATGATGACCGAGCACAACGGGAGCTTCCCGTCCGGATTCGAGGCCATCCAGACCCTGCCGGGCATCGGCCGGTCCACTGCAGCGGCCATCTCCGCCTTTGCCTTTGGCGAGCAGCGGGCCATTCTGGACGGCAATGTGAAGCGGGTATTCTGCCGCCTGTTCGGGGTCGACGGCTGGCCGGGGGAAAAGGCCGTTGAAGCCCGGCTGTGGAAACTGGCCGAAATGCTGCTGCCGGAAGAGGATATCCAATCCTACACCCAGGGCATCATGGACCTGGGTGCAACGCTCTGCCGTCGATCAAGACCGGATTGCGACGACTGTCCGTTCGCCGATGATTGCATCGCCAATCGTGAGTGCAGGCAGGGTGAATTGCCCGCTGTCCGGCCGCGCAAAGACTTGCCTGAACGGGAAACCATAATGCTGGTGCTGCGCCACGCCGGTGAAATACTGCTGCAAAAGAGGCCATCGAGCGGCATCTGGGGTGGTCTGTGGAGCCTGCCGGAATGCACGCCGGACGAGGATGTCGTCCTGGCTGCTCGACACCTGGGTTATGAAGCGGAACTGCTGGCGGCATTACCGAGACTGGACCACACATTCAGCCATTTCCGCCTTGCCATCCACCCGCGCGCCCTTGCGGTGCGCCATCGTCCGGATGCTGCGCACGAACCCGGCCTGATCTGGCTGACGCCCGAGGAGGCCGGTCAGGCCGCCCTGCCGGCGCCGGTCCGGCGAATCGTGGAAACCCTTTAACGAATTTGTCCGACCCGGACAGCCGTAGCGCATCCGTCAGGCAGGCGCATTGCTTTTCAATCGCTCCATCAGGCCGTCGATCACGCGGTCCATCAGCGGAATGGAACTGAGCAGGCGAACCTCGCCGGCATTCAGCTTGCTGGCGAGGGCATCGGACCCGATCGAAACCGCACGTTCGCCCTTCCGGTTGGTGAACAGATAGCAGCCATTCAGGGGGCTGATCCAGGTCAGCTTGGCGCGTACTTCGATGTCCTTTTCATTGCGATAGGCGATCCAGCTGCCCCGTTTGATACCCGCCAATACCGGATCGGACATCGACGGCATCGCAGTTTCATTCCAGTCCAGCTCATGCTTGAATATCCTGGCATCGGCCGGGCCATCAACCTCCTCCACCGGTTCCACCGGCTCGAAATCGGTCGGAGGTTCAGGCACCTCTACCGGCTCATCGGATTTTGCCTCGATCTCTGCCGCCACATTCAAGGCCTCGTTGTAGGAACTCGATTTCAACGCCACGGTATGGCATTTCACCAGATCGGTGAAGAACGCATCGCGGGTCTCCTGATCGAGATCCAGATCACGCGCCCCCTTCCTCAACTCCTTGAGCAAGCCAGGCAGCATTTTCAGCATGCGCGTCCGCGACTCGGCGTCGCCCTTTGGTGACACACTCCAGACCAGATCCTTCATGGTCTGCACCGCGCTTCTCCAGCCCTCGCCATCCGCGCCCTCGTGCTGATACATCCTGACCAGCAGGGTTGCCCAATGTTTGTTCAGGAAGGTACGGATCAGTCCAGGAACCGGGCGGCCGACTATGCAGGACTCGATCTCGTCATACGCCACCAGCCTGCTGAAATCGACCTCTTCCCGACTCTTAAGGGCGAGGGCGCTACGCACTGCAGTCTTGTCCGCATCGCGTTTTTCCTCGTCCAGCCAGCCTTTCAATTCGCCCGTCAGCCGCTCGAAGATATCGAAGTTTTCCTCGAAGCCATCCAGGATCTCGGTCACCAGTTTTTCCAGCTTCGGGTACAACTCGTCCTTGCGAGCCCCATCGGCGTCCCAGCCGATCGCGGCCTCGGCCAGACTGTCCAGGAACAGACGGGCGGGATGATGCTTGTGGGAGAAGAAGCCTTTGTCCAGCATCGCCACCTTGAGCATGGGAATCTGTAGCCGGACGATCAGGGTCTTGACATCATCGGTAATACGCTCGTCGTCGAGGATGGAGTCGAACACCATGGACACGATGTCCAGGGTGATCGCATCGAGCGAATTCATCGACTTGGCCGCCTCGCTGCTGCGCAGGTTGCGCAACACGCTGGCCGGGTCGCCACCAAACGCGGCGGCCGCATTGCCGGCTGACGGAGCGTTTCCGAACTGGCCACGCTGAAGTTGATGTAGCGCATTCATGAAGGCGGGCGACGGTCCTCCGCCGAGGACGGGCTGGCCAGCCCCGAATCCGGCCCCTCCAGCCGTTGTTCCACCTGAGCCACCCGGCCCTCCGGGCATGTAGGGCTGGCCGGGATAACCCTGGCCTGAGCCTCCCGCTCCGCTCATCATCAACCGCTGCATGACCTCGAACAGATCACCGCTGACAGTCGTGGCGCCCTGAACTGACGTCCCCGCACCGGCTCCATCCCCTCCAGCCTGCCCCGATGCGCCTCCACTTGCATTGCCGCCTCCGGGACCAGACAAGGAGATGTTGATCTGCTCCTTACGTTTCATCCCAACCAGAATCGTGGGCAGGACATTCCTCTCCACCAGCTTGCGGTTGATTTCGCGATAGATGTCGGGCATCCGCGGAGGCAGTTGCTTGCTCAGCAGCGACACCACCAACAAGCGCACCTTGATCTGCTGCTCGCCCTCCTCCAGCGCCTCCATGATGGCCTTGCCGATCACGCCTGGGCCGAGCGGGTTTTCACCCTGCTCCAGTTCCGGATCGTTGATCAGCATGCCCATCCGCCGGTCCAGCGCAAACAATTCCTCGCTGCAGGTATTGAAAATGGCGTTGGACAGGGTTCCGACCGCCAGGGAATCTTCCAGTTCGTCGGGCTCGACCAGGCTGAGCCGGACATTGGAACTCTCGGAAGGCTTGGTGCCTTCATGACGACAGGCCCGGTTGAAATTCCACAGAAAACGTTCACGGAACGTGACGCCGATGGCTTCACTGCGATTGCGCACCAGATCCAATGCGTCCATATGCAGGTGATACATCTCGAGACCAACGGCCTTATCGGCCATCTCAAGCAGTTGTTCAACCATGCGTTCGAAGGATTCATTCAGCGCCACACCGAGGCGCAGGATCGCTATTTCCTTGCACTCGTTCAGCGGAGCGCGGCTGCCTGCACCGCTCCCGCCATGCGGGCGCACAGCCTGGCTGATATCCGTTACGTTATTACGATTTCCCATCTTGCCCCTCTCCCCCTGCTTTCACCCATCCTGGCCAGCATCTAATGGACAAGTCATTATGGGAAATATCGATAATTAATCAATCGACTATTCTTACTACACGGCAAAATCCGGGCTCGATCCGGATGCTGCATGCATGGTTTGAGCCGACTGCACCAGAGCGCCTTTCTCTTCATCGTTCAACAACGGCAAGGCGCCGACCAGCGCAGAGACAGACGCACCGGTCAATTTGGCGGCCTCGACCAGATCATGGGGCAGGCCGGGATCAGCGGCCCCATTGCTCAGGTGACGTGCCGTATTCATGGCCAACCGAGCCAGCTTAGCACGGAGGGTTTCATCGCCCCGGATTAGATGAAGGATCAGGGGCGGCAGTTGCCAATGCTCGCTTATCAGCAAGGTCAGATCCTTGAAGGCGAATCCGCAGGTCTTGAGTTGCGCCTCTTCGCTGCGCCGCGCGCGTCCTGAATTCAATTCATCCTGCGCCGCCTGCGGCAACTCCGGCGCGAAAGCCCAGAGTTCAATCTCGCCGGCATTCGAGAGCAGGGCCGCCAGGGCCAGTTCGCCCGGGTCGAGATCATGGTGGTAAGAACCGTAAATCACCGCGATGCGAGCCGACAAGTTAGCCCGCCGTTCGCATTCGACGAATCCGAGGTTGTCATCCTTCACTTCCGGGGCCTGGGCCAGTTGTTCGGAAAACCGCGATGTACCCAGGGAAAGAACCACGCCCAGCGGCGTCGTGATATCGCGCGACATGCGCCTGGGCAGGCGCTGATTGGCGTCCTTCAGCAAGCGCATGGCAAACAGGGGGTCGTCCAGCATCAGATCGGCCAGTTCCTTGGCCGACAACATGTCACCCCGGCGAGCCTCCAACTCGGTCAAGGCGAGTTTGCTGGTCGCCTTGACCGGCAGTTCCATGTGTTCCAGGTAGGCGGCCCATTGGCTCGCACCCCACCATTTATGCCAAGCCATTCCGGACTCCACGAATGTGGCGATGGCTCATGATGCACCCATTTTTGCTCAGTTTGCCAATGTTTCAGCCCAGATCAGGGCATTGACGTGAGCCAGGTTGACTTCTGCCGCAGTCAGGCCGGAACCATCTACCACCTGCTCCACCGCTTCCTGATCGAATCGTTCGCAGGCCATGGCCAACTTCAGGTAAGGCGCATAGAGACCCTTCAATTCGAGCAGGGCATCGGTCATCGCTTCGGACAAGCGCAAAGGAGCGAGCGCTTCGGCCATGGGCCTGTCCAGCAAGACATCGAGATGGGACAGGATACCGACTATGAACAAGCCGCCACGCTGGCTACGGTCCAGCCGCTCCCGCCCCAGGTTTTCCATGAACCGGGCGCGCACCAGGGCATTTCTCAACAGGGCCTGGTCACGCCCGTCCTGTTGTCCCGAACTGAACAGCAACAGACTCAACCAGCGGTACAGCGGTTCATGGCCCAGCCACATCAATGCATGACCGATCGAGGCCATGGGCTGATCCAGGCCGTTGGCCGGGGAGTTGATATAGCGCAGCAGACGATAGGTCAGCGCCGCGTTGCGTTTGAAACCGGCTTC
>JARLJM010000044.1 GCA_031291185.1 Parasulfuritortus sp.
CTGAAAAGAAACAAACCAGGATTACGCCGCCAGTGGGGTGATTTGCACGTCGAATCCGAGGTTGTGCAGCCGGTTGACGAGTCGCAGGACGTGTTTGCCTTTGGCTCGGTCGTCGAAGTGATTTGGTCCGAGATCCTGATAGAACGTGCCGTCTTTGAGCATATGGTAAGCGGCGGTGAGCATGGAGGCGGCGACCGCGCCGATGGCTTTCTTGGCTCCACGCCTTGAGCGGATACGCAGGTACTGAGTCTGAAGGTAACTGTTTTTCTTCCGCGAGGCTGCCCAGGCGCACTGAATGAGAGTGGTCTTCAGCCATGGAGCACCCTTTTTCATCCGGTTGGAGCGGCGCTTGCCGGCGCTTTCGTCGTTCTTCGGGCAGAGTCCGGCCCAGGAGATCAGGTGGCCCGCGGTTTGAAAGCGGCTCATGTCGATGCCGATCTCTGAGACCAGCACTTGGGCCGAGAGGGCGCTGATACCGGGAATGGTGCTCAGCATTTCGATGGCGGTGCGAAAGGGTTCGACGTTCACGTTCACCTCCTCGTCGATGCGGGCCAGGGCGGCGTCCAAGGCGTCGATCTGGTCCAGATGCAGCTTGAGCAGGAAGCGATGGTGTCTGGTCACCCGCCCGCGCAGGGCTGCCTCCAGCTCGTCGGTCGAGGCGTGGATGCGCCGGTGAGCCAGTGCGGCCAGGGCTTGGGGCACGGTCTGGCCGGCGATCAAGGCCTCGACGATCCTTCGACCGCTGAGGCCCAGGATATCGGTCACCACAGAATCGAGCTTGATGTTGGCATCTTCCAGTGTTTTCTGGATGCGCTGGACGTGGCTGCTGCGTTCGCGGACCATCTGCTTGCGGGTGCGCAGCAGGTCGCGCATCTGCTGGGTCGGCTCGTCGGGCACGAAGCTGGCCCGGATCAGTCCATGGGCCATCAGATCGGCCAGCCATGTAGCGTCGTTGACGTCGGTCTTGCGACCCGGCACGTTCTTCACGTGAGCCGCGTTTGCAAGGATCAACTCAAACTCGCCGTCGGACAAGATGTGCCAGACCGGCTTCCAGTAAACGCCTGTCGCTTCCATGGCGATGTGCGTCGCGCCTTCAGACGAAAGCCAACTGGACAAGGCCATCAGTTCCTGGGTGGTCGTCTTGAAGGTCTTGACTACAGCCGTCACCTTGCTGTCGGTCATGTGGCGGACACAGGCGACCACGGACTCCTTATGCACATCCAAGCCGGCGCAATGAGCGTGTAAAACTTCCATCTCTCCTCCTCATGCGCCGCCAGCATGGAACCCCGTTCAAAGAAATCTGAAAATCGTGCTCTGGGGCTGAGGCTCAGTCCGTGGCACAAGCGGGGGTGCTCAAGGGTTCCGGGTCCGACTAAACGACGGGCTGTGAGCACCAAGGAAATACCGACCTCTGTGCCGACCA